>NZ_JAFBIZ010000069.1 GCF_021531995.1 Faecalicatena contorta | reverse complement strand
CATCGGTTCCGATAAGATGAATTTGCTGTGTTTTCTTAAAGGCAGAAACTTCCCGTTTGCTGCAGTATCCTTCCACTGTCAGGTAGGAACCGGAATGGATGAGATGATGCAGGCTGATGCATCGAATTAGGCAGCATGCACCGATCACGAGGCTCATAATGAGAAGGATTTTATCTTTTGTCTGCAGCCCGATGATGCATCCGAATAGTACACAAAAAAAGCCGATTGCCGCCTGGGCAACCAGCTTGGATAATAATGGTTTTGGCATAATACTCCTTTCAAAATCGTTGGAATGAAATTTGTTTATTAAGATACAGATTGCCCACAGCCTGCAGGACAGGATACTGGATATGCAGAATCTGTGCCTGGTCAGCCAGTGTCAGGTAGGTATCTTCCGTTCCATTGTAGAGTTGTGTAAAGAACTCATCTTCCCGCTTTGCTACTTTCTTTTGATCTACACAGGTCACCAGTTCCGCAGTGGTTAGCGGAATGGCTTTCGTAAGCTTTAAGACGGTTTCCTCAATAGGCGTGTTTTTTTCTTTCCGCAGATATTTTCCAAAATCTCCGAGCTTGATTTTCCCTTCTACATAGAGCTGGATACAGGTAAATAGCCGGGTGGAGAAAGTTTCGTGAACCGGAAGGATGTGAAGTTTTCCTAACAGCTGATAGAGTGCATCTACGCCGGTCACTCCTTCTCCTTTTGCAATCAGGCCGCGCAAAAGCAGCCGGTTCAGATAGTGGGAAAATGCCAGTCCGTCCGGTCTGCCACTGTTTTTAAGCCGCACATGGTAAGCAGACTCCAGTTCGTGTATCTGCAGAATCTGGAAGGCAAGGCAGCTCCAGAGAATCAGTTCGTGGTCGCATAGCCCGAATTCCTGATGATTATTCAGAACCATAGGAGTGGATTTCCCATCTGTATTTTTGACAAATTTTAATGTGCCGATGGCGGTATAAAGTGTCAGCATAGAACTGCCTCCTTCTTGTTATGATGCTAATAGCTCATATAATATCTCATTTTCTTTCAGCCATTTTCTCGCCTTGCTCTGCCATGCCCTTACCCTGTTGGAAGGAACCTGATATAGTTTTGCAAGCTCTCGATCGGTGTAACCGTCTTGCTGCAGACGGAGAGTGGCAATTCCTTTTTGTATCATATTGCTGCTTGCTGCTTCCAGTTCCTTCAAGTATGCAGTGGACAGGTTTTGTATCGCTTCCTGCTCCGTGGAAAGGGAAGTACGATTCTGGTGAAACTCACCTTCATAAGAGTGACCGTCCTCGGATTCCAGCAATGCATCTAAGGAACAGAATCGTTTATTATATTGGTAAACGGTACGCCAGTATCCGTAGATCGCATTACGGACAGCAGCTCTGGCATATGGTCGGAAGGGACGGTGTCCATCGTATTTAGAAGCTGCATTGCACAGTGCCAGGTAACTGGTTTGTATCAGCTCCTCATATTCTTCTTGGGAAAGATTCGAGTAATTCCGTGTCAGGACATTTACCATTTGTGGCACCAGATCCATATTTTCTTCAACGAGTTGGCTGTAGGGGATAGGATTATTTTTCATGTCATCCACCCTCCTTACCCTGCAAGGCACAGTGGTACATGGTTGTAGCGAAGGACTTTCTCTGATTCTTCTATAAGTCGTTCGCACATGTACTCACTGAAATTACCGATATGTGCCTGTGTGGTGTCGAGGCAAAATTTGTCTGATATCCACCGGTAGGCATCTTTCTTGGACATAATTCCCTGTTTCCAGATCTGATCAAAGATTCGGTGTGCACGGATCCGTTTCTCACGAAGAGATTTATTTGCCAGAGTGCCTTTAGGGCGAGTGGTGCCGGGATGGACGCTGACGTAGGAATTGCAGACCGGATAGCGGCTGCATACATAAAGTTTGCCTTCCCATGCATTTTTTCCATGGACATAAGATGTATCTCTTAAAATGGCCGGGCTGCCACAGTAAGGGCAGCGTATGATTTGTTTCTTCATCATGATTCACCTCGCATTACGTTTTTTATACGTACATTTATCCTTTATTAGTAAGTTTATTACGTTTTCTATACGTATATTGTAAGTAAAAGTGTGATGAATTCCCATATATCAGGGACGAAAACAGGTACCCAAATGTTCCCTTTTTACCACTTTCTGCCATTTTTTATGAATGTTCTGGATAGAAAATGGTTTTGATTAATGGAAAAAGGCCACTGTCTGTAAAACGTTGGTAATTAACTGCCGTGAAGATAAACTTATTACAAAAGTATCGGAGCAGGAACAGTGCAATTAGTATCAAGCAGATCCGGTAGATGGTGAGCGCCTGCCTTTTCTTTTTGTGTAAAGAAGTAAATCTGCAGTACAGGATATAAACCATAGGGATAAAAATCAGGGTAGTGAAGCCCTTGTCAATCGTTTGGATGATCAGAGTAAGCATGTTGCACACCTCCTTGTCTTTATTCATTCTGTACGCAGAAACAAGTAAAAACGCAACTTACCAGTCATAGTTTTTCTCTTCCTGCATTTTTAGGAGTTCCATACAGGGACAGTCGGACTTGACTGCTGTTTTGATATTCAGGTAAGAGCGATATAAGGATAAAAAAGCAGATACAGATATGTTGCTTATGCATTCTTCCGGTTCCGGATAACAGGAAAATAAAATCCGGGCATCGGAAAGAGGAAGAATCAGCGGTTCTGCTGTAGCATCCGGATGAAATAGGAATCCGGGTTCCCTGCATATACCGGAAGTATTACAGGAAGGGCAGGTCACATGGATGCAGTGATGCCAGTTTCCATCACAGGCATCTAAAAATCTACGAACATGTTTAATATCTGTCTGGATATAGGTTGTTTCCATATTCATCACCAAAAAGCAGGCAGTCTCTATGGACCGCCTGCACTGAAATTAAAGATTATTTTTGTTTCTTTTTCCGGAAATAGATTACTGTAGCAATACCTGCGAGCAGAAGGGCACCTGCAGCAATACCTGCGTAAAGAAGAAGTGGGGTATCATCGCCGGTCTTGACTGGTGTGGAGATATCCGGAGTATCTTTTGGTACATCGGTAATTTTCACTGTCTGGCCGTTATCATTTATATCTTCGTGATTCGTCAGTTCCACTTCATTTTTGTTTTCTTTATCACCGGTAGATACATAGAGCTTTTCAAAAACAACTACATCATGTCCGGAGAGAGAAGTAGCATCAAAGGTAAAGGTTACTTCTACAGTGCCTTCAGAGTTTTCCGGTTTGAAAGTTGCTTCAGATATTACAGGTTTTCCGTCAATCAGTACTTCCTTACCGGTTTCCTTGTCCATCAAAGTACCTACGACCCGGTAGGTAAGGCCAGTTACCAGATCCTTGTAAGAAACGGTATCAATAATAGAGGTTTCTTTTTCTGCAAGGACGTCCTGGTCGCCGTCTTTTCCATCTTTAGCGGTAGTCTTAATCTCCGGGAAATAGATGGTCTGTGGAGCATCATCAATCTGGGTATGGAAAGCAACTTCTTTGTCCTGATAAGATACAGACTCAAAGGCTACTATCGTTTTGCCTGCGAGAGCAGTGGCATCCAGTGTGAAAGAAAGCTCTACAGTGCCTTCCGCATCTTCTGGTGTGAAGGTCAGTTCGGACGTAACTTCTTTTCCATCGATTTGCAGAGACTTACCAGATTCCTTATCCATCAAAGTTCCGGTTAACTTATACTCTTTATTTGGAATGAGATGGTAGGAAACGGTATCCGTAATGGTCAGTTCTTTCTTTGGAACTGCCATCTGGGTATTGGTATCCGGGCAGTTTGCCTGAGTTGCAATTTCCGGGAAAAAGATCTGCTGACCTTCATCTTCGAGATCTGCATGAACAGCAATTTCTTTTTTATCCTGTGTTACAGATTCAAAAACAACGGTTGTCTTACCGGCCAGTGAACTGCCGTCAAATTCGAAGACTACATCTATGGTGCCTGAGCTGGTTTCCGGTGTGAATGTTGTTTTGGCAGTTACCTGTTTGTTATTAATTAGAACAGGTTCTCCAGTTTTCGCATCCATGAGTGTGCCCGTTGCAGTGTACTTAAGGTTTGGAACCAGCCCTTTATACTGGATCGTGTCAATGAGTTTCACTTTCTCATCAGCATTTGCCATATGCTCACCGGTTTCAGAGTCTGTTGCCTGCGTGCCGATCTCAGGGAAAGAAATCTGCTGGTCTTCATCAGAAAGGTCCGCATGGACAGCCAGCTGTTTATCTTCCTGATACAGTTCCTCGAATACAACAGTTGTTTTTCCAGAAAGTGAGGAAGCATCAAAGGTAAAAGAAACTTCTACGGTACCGGAGGATTTTTTCGCTGTGAATGTCTTTTCAGAAGTTACAGGTTTGCCGTCAATCTGAATTGCTTCACCGGTCTCGGCGTCCATTAGTGTTCCAACCAGCTTATAGGACTGACCTTTCTTTAGTCCGGAATATTCGACAGTATCTACAAGAGTGACTTCTTTTTCCGGTTTGCTCATATGGGTACCTGTTTCTTTATCCAGAGCTGTCGTGCCGATTTCAATCAGGTCATCGGTCAGGGTTCCAAGGTCAATGGTAACGGAATCTTTATATACAGTCACTTCGAATTTTAAAAGATTCATGCCTTTATTGGATTCACATCTCTGCTCCTCAATGACATATTGATCATAGATAAGGGCACCTTTGGAATCGTCTGGCGTGGAAGATCCGAACCAGACCCCATCTTCCGATGTTTCTCCACGGTTGGTGTTCTGGGTGTGTTTGTTCCATTTGGAAGCTGTACTAGCATACCCATTTTTGTCCGTCACGATGGTATGGCTTTCTCCGGTTGTAACAGAGGTAATGGTAAACGGAACATCAGCAAGACGTTTTTGTTCTCCATCGGATACCTTTACCAGTTCCAGATCGCTACGGTAGATCTGTTCATCGACAGATGAAGCATTGTAGCACTTTACGGTTTCCTTGGAACCATCGGCTGTGATCTTCTGTACGAATACAGTATCATTGGCAAAATATCCGACAGGAGCTTTTGTTTCCTGAACAGTCACTGTACCGAGCGGGAGACAAATGGTTTTTCCATCCGTCTGTGTATAGAACGCATCTCCAGATACCAGATAATCTTTGGAAAAATGAGATTTTCCTTCTGCATCGGTCTTAAATATCCAGGTACGTGCCGGTTTGGCTCCATTTGCGGAAGGATCCTGATCGGACTGTTCGGTATAGAATTTAACAGTAAACTGTGCATCCGCAAGAGATGCAGATCCTTGTGGCTGTGCTTCCTGTGATTCCTTGTCCAGTTTCTGAAGGAGCAGATCCATCGGATTGCTCTGTGGGATTTCCGTCACATTTACAGGCGTGGTTGCTTCGGATTTGACAGTGACGTTATGAGCTTTGGTGTCCAGGATGAATCCTTTGGAAGCTTTGGTTTCTTTTACCGTGTAATTACCTTCCTCCAGTTCTCCGGATTTTGCATAGCCGTTCTTATCTGTTGTCAATGTCTGTACCAGTTTGTCTCCTTTGTAGATGCCATATTCGGCACCCTGTAAGCTATAGTTACTGTTCCCATCGGAAACAGAGGCGTTGGCTGAAGATTTACGGATTTCCAGATAACCATAAGGAACCTGATACCAGCTTCCAACAACAGTCTGGCTTCCGCTTCCGGGAATGATAAATGCTCGGAAGTTTTCCGGGGGAGCAGGAAGGCTTTTGATTGCTTCAGTAACTTCTTTCGCTTTGTCAATGAAATTCTGGGGTGCGCCATGGAAGGCTCCGGTATCAGAAGAATACCCTGCATAAATATAGGCGACGACAAGATGCCCGATTACATAGGAATTGTCATCAGACCAGCCGCTGAAATATTTGTCTTTTACGGTCTTTTCATAGCCATAACCGCCATTTAAGTAATATAGTGATTTCCGAAGCGGGGAATCCTTTGCCAGAAGGTCATAGGAATAGCTGCCGGAAGCAGGGGTTTTCTTGAGTGGTTCCACACAGTAAGCGGTATTGTTCCCATCAAATGTCATGCGGGAAGTAAAGTAGTCTCCATACGGAATGTTCGCTCCTGCGTGAAAACTGACGGTACCGTCTGCCGCATGAACAGTCATGCCGCCGGAAAATACGGTCCCGACAGTAACCAGTACTGCAAGCAAAAATGCGAGCAGCCGGTGGATGAATTGATTTGTTCTTTCTAACATAAGTCTCCTCCTTACTTTGAAGATATGAAAAAGGCAGCGATTTCGCTGCCCCGGGTGTTAACCGGCTTTTGCTTCTTTGTGTTTCTGGCGTTCAATGATTTCCAGAAGCTCCTGCCGGTCGGTGGTAATCAGCTCCTTTTCCAGTGTGGATGCTTTGAATTCCACCGTAATATTATTGTTGTTTGTTGAGATCAGGCCATTCCCCCTTTGAAAATGTGTGATGTTCATGACTTCGGTTTCTGACAGATGCAGGATATTTTTTACCCGCTGTGCCTCTTCGTCTTCCATGTTCAGGATGATCTTGGTCTTACAGTTGTTGATGATACCTTTTCCATATTTACCATCATCCAGAGCAAAGAAATCATTTAAATCTTGTGTGGCAAAAATGCCGGCTCCTGAGTAGGCACGGATGATTTTGGCAATCTCCAGAACAAATTCTGCTGCCAGACGGTTACTGGAAGCACCGATGAGCTGCCATACCTCATCTACGAAGATCGCTTTTTCCTCTGTCCGGTTTTCTTTCGCTTTATCCCAGACGTAATCCAAGGCAACGAACATACCTACTGTTAAGAGATCACTGGAGCCTGTCAGCTCTGAGATATCCAAAACAGTATATTTATTGGTTAGGTCTACGTTGGTCTTCTGATTGAAAGAAGAAGCAGAGCCGTGGACCAAGCGGTTCAGGATATGTGCCAGACGTTTGGTATCCGGACTTTCCATCAGGATATTATAGACATCCTCAAGGATCGGCATTTCCTTATACTGGTCTGGATGATCCGGGTCAATCAGGGATTCGTTTTTATGCGTAATCCCTTTTCTGGCATAGGTTTTAATAAGTGCCTCATCCAGAAGCTGTTTCTCCTCATGATTCATGTCAGGAATCAGGAGAGAGAAGAAGATATGGAGCCTCTGGATTTTGGAAGCCAGAGCGGAAGCATCCAGTGTCGGTCCGTCCAGCAGTTCATTGACAGAATTATCAACTTTGCGGATCTCCATGACGTTAATACAATTTTGACTGGCAGGAGAGATCTGGATGAATTCTCCACCCACGTTTTTACAGGCCCGGTAAAATTCATGTCCCTTCAGAGGAGCAATGATGAAGACCTGGATTCCCTTCCGCCGCATCCGAAGTGCCATAGTCTGCATGGTGAAGGTTTTGCCAGCACCAGAACATCCAAGGATACAGATGTTGGAGTTTTTATACTGTTTGGAATCAAAAATATCTGCGATGACCAGTGAATTATTATGCTTATTTACTCCGAATAAGATGCCGTTGTCGTCACAGATGGAGTAGCTGGTGAACGGGTAGCAGCTTGCAGCTCCCGTAGTCAGGACATTTCGTTTTGACAGTTCATAGAGTTTTTTATCCAGGTTTGCAAGCGGCAGGGAGGATAGGAAACCCTGTTCCTGTAAGAAGTAGCAGGAGTGCAGATCCATATCCTGGGAAATCAATAGTTTCTTCATCTCCTGAATACGCCACTGCAGTTCCTCAAGATCAGAAGCAGTAATCGTGATCAGGAGATTGATATAGTAAAAGTCTTCGTTATTTGCCAGACCAGCCTTCAGAAAGTATCCAGAGCGGATCGCAGAATCCAGATCATCAAAGTCTGCGTTTGTATCGGATGCATCCTTGATCCTTGAACGGTTGATACGGATCTGTTGTCCGAGTCGCTGCTGAAGCTTATCCTTTGGCTGCTTATGCAGATAAAAATCAATATCTATGCCTTCCCCGGCGTTGATCAGTAAGGACAGCCAGCCGGGTGCGACTTTCTGTTTATAGCCGTCGCTTGGAACCAACAGGTACGCATGATAAATTCCGTTGATCCGCACATAATTGGAGTGCCGGAAATCTACGGACTCCGGTGCAATGAACTCGTTAATCCGGATATGATCCAGTTCTTCCTGGCGACCTTCCTTCATATAGCGTGCAAGTACATCTGCAATCCGATCCTGAAGAGGCTTTTCTGTACAAAGGGTCCGGTTTAATAATGTGTATAGGACATCGGTTGTAAATTCATCTTCATTATCATGGGTAACCACCTGATTTCCGCATTGATATAAAAATGTCTTAGCCGTCTGGGCGGCTGTCTCCAGTGCAGCAAGGATTTCTTTTTCTTCCACTTTCCGGTTTACATTGAATGGTTCATACTCAAAAATCAGAAAGAACCGTCTTGAAACGGCCTCTCTGGAACTTAATTTCTTTACGAACTGGATGTAATCCTTCTGTAGTTCCCGACAGTGCGGATTGGTCTCACGGGACAGTTCCAGTGCTGCCTGTTCCAGATGTTTATTGATATCTGCCTTTTTGGAGATCATCTTAATCTGCAATTTGACCGGGCTGATTTTTAAGTAGGAGATAAAGCTGTAAATGATGCCTTGCTGTTCCCTTGCACTTCGCAAAAGGAAGTTGATAGGTTCAATCTCCAGAATCTTAACATATCGGTGGTCAGTGGTATAGATGATCCCGTTGGCAATTTTATCAATCGGAAGATAATCTTCCAGTGTCATGTCCTTTCGCTTTTTCTTTTTCGAGGAAACGGAAGGTGAAGGATCAGGTTGTTTCTTATTGGAGCGTGCCTCTTTTTTCGCAGCTTTCTCCAAACGTTTTGCCTCCTTTTGTGCAAGCTTATCCTGATGCAGTTTTTCTTTATGCCGTTGTTTTTCGGTTTTTAAACGTTGTTTCTTTTCCAATTTCAGAATCCGGATATCTTCCCTGGCCTGCTTCTTGATGCCGCGTTTTGTAGATATATCATAGAGCCGACGCTCTTTTTTTTTAGAGGCTGGTGTGGGAGAAACTTTTGAATCGGGTAGAATCTCTTCCTCTGAAGAAGATGGCATATTACAGGGAACCTCCTCATCATGTGTAGCTGTCTCCATTGGTTGAGGTGATGGCTTCTCTTTTTTCTCCCGGTTCTTTTTCGTCTTTGGTTCTTTTTGACGAGGATATTTACGCTGTTTTCCTTTTGGCTCCGGTTTGGTATCCAGCCGGTATAGGATTCTACGATTAAACAAAAAACGGACAGCATTCATAAGAAAAGCCGTCAGACTTTCCCCTCCGATGCCGATCAGGGCGACCATGGCTGCTGGAAGAGATGTCATACATAAAATGATGATCCGTATGGTCAGGGACAGGGGAAGATGCACAACAGGTATTGCAATCCCGATGGCAAGAATGGCTCCTTCAATAGCATTTCGGATCTTGAACATTCCTCCCATGAATGTACCCCGCTCAATAAAATTACGGGGGATTAAGGCAATTTGTTGTTCTTCAGGGTTGTTCACGGCTGCGCCTCCTTTGCATTCGTTTTCTTTTCCGGTTCTGTTGCTTCGATATCGTTTGGGGTATCAGCAAAACCGCCTTCCTGCATGGATTCTATTTCTTCTGTAGTAACAGCTGGAAGTTTTTGATCCGTCTTACGTTCATAGGTAATTATGTTTTCACTGACTTGCAGTTTTTCTTCCCCAAATAAAAAAGCACCGGTACTGGTGCTGCAGGTAACTGGAAGGGTAGTATTATCAGAGAAAGCAAAAGTAAGCATGATGTCGTTTCCTTCCGGATAGGTGGTCTGTTCTGGAAGAAAGGTCACAGAGGTAATGTCTGTTTTCCCAGTTTCTTTGAGATACAGAGAAAATTGTTGCTTTAGTTCATTGATCTGGGTGTCTGCAAAAAATGCCTGTAATTCTTCAAAGGCTACGTATTTCAATGTGGGAAGTGAGGCAGTATCCTCTCCTTCCGTTTGGATTTCTTTTGCGGGCTGATTTGGGTCAGCCGTATGGTTTTTCTGTTTTTCTGCTTTCCATAAGGCAGGCAGTACAATGCCTGCTACGATCATGCCGATCATCAGCAGGATGGAAAGAATCAATTTTTTTCTGCTCATAAGCTCTCCTTTATTTCTTGTCAAAGATCCAATATGCACTTGCTGTTGCATGAATTTCTGACATCATATCAAATTCCCGGTTGATATAGTTTTTGGATGCACTGTCATTCGGATCGTTAACCAGTACCTTTCCGGAAGCCGTTACACCACGAAGGACAATGAAATGTCCGCCTCTGGTAAATAAGCCTGCACTTTGGGAACTGATGACAGGATGGCCTTCTGACAGTGCTTGTAGGACTTTATTGGGATCGTTGGTCTGGGTGACCGATCCGCATCCAAAATGACTGGCTGCCGCTGCAAAGTAGGACCAGTAAGTGCCGACACCTGGTTTGTAGTAAGAATTTCCACACCAGGAAACTGCATCTACCGGAGTGATGGTTTTGCCCGTCAGATAACTTGCGACCATGGCAAAGCTGGTCGGGCCACATCCGCTGGTTGCAATGGAACCTCCGCCATATGGAATATTTCCGTAATCTGTCTGCAGGTAATGAGGTATCTGCATTCCATTTGCAGGATAGGTGCCGCCTGTAGAAGTAATGATGTAGTACCGGAGTACATGGTCTACGTATTCTTTATCGCCATATCTGGAGTAAGGCCAGTTAGGGCGGGCACACATCATATCAGAATAAGCGATGGCGTTTGCTTTGGTATAACCACCGTCCCGTTCCATGGCCCAGTCAATATAACCGGAACCGTAATTGTATCCCTGCAAAGCAAGCTTGATCCGGTCAAAATCTGTTGGACCGGTGCATCCGGCTTTATCCAGGGCATATTTGAGTTCCTGAATTCCGCATTCGATGCTGTATTCCGGATCTGTAATACCGTTAGGCACATGGGGATATTTCTTATTAAATCCACCTTCTGCCGCCTGCATGACATCAAGACCACGTCCTCCGGATTCCTGCATCATCACAGCAAGGATTAGTTCCACATAGGGAGTCATTCCGTATTTTGCAGCAATCCGTTCTACTGTTGCCCGGTAGCGAAGCACCTCATCGGATACATTGGCAGTTGCAACTCCGGAAGCAGAGGAACCAAAAAAGAGGGTCAGATTTTCTGCATAAGCGTCTGCCACTTTTTTCTGTTTGTCGTTCAGATGAAAGACATGGTCTGCAAAATAAGAATCACCGGCATAGTTGATTACAAAGTTATGCCGGGTAAAGGTAACCGTCTGAGTCTGTGAATCCGTTCCTTCACCGGCTTCCCCTTCTGCACCGGCATCCACCGTAACTTCCATGGTAACTGTCTCTGTTGATACGTCATAAGTAAAAAGGCCATCCTTATTCGCCCGGATGACCCGCTTCAGTTCCGTAACGTTGATATCCCGATAGTTGTCTTTACTTGCACAGAACTGGGCAATGAGCTGATTGGCATTTACAGAGATATAGTAAGCATAGGGATCCGTAATGGATACGGCATCACTTTCCGGTACACGAGAAGCCGCGGCATTCACATCAGCAAGTACCTCGTCGTGACATTCCTGTAAGACTTCTACAATGGCTTCATTAGCAGCACGTATATTTTCATTGATCCTGCTGTTACTGGTAAGTGCTCCGGTATTTTCGGAGAGATTTCCGAAGACAAGTCCCGGAAGCATGACTATGAATAATACTGGAATTAAAAGTAGAGAAACAATTCCAGCCACCGCCTTTTTTAAGATTTCCCGATTCTGGATTGCAGCACCAATAACGGCTCCAAAGGGACCGGCTGTGGCACCTTTTACAGCACCTGAAATAGAAGCCATAGCTCTGCCTACCAGAACTGCTTCATTCAGACCGGTCTGGTGATCTGCCAATTAAATGCGATCCTTTCTTGGAGGAGTCGGGGGCAGTTTCTGGTCGATGGATTCATGGTAGGCAACTTTTCCACCGCCTGCATCATAAGGGGTTTTAGTTACGGTATCCTGTGCATACTGCTTGTACCATGTGGCACCGTCTACAGACTGCACAGTTTCATATGTACCCTGTGAGGGAGCCATATATTGGTCTGCATGATAGAGAGCAAACTCTCTGGAACCTGATTCGGTAGATTCCGTTCCGGTGATCCGTCCGCCTCCGATTTCCATATTGGAATAATTGGGCAAAGGGTGTTCGGAATCTGCTTTCATTCCCATATAAGAAATATAAGCCTTTTCTGCATCTGCTCCTTTGATGGAACCGACCTGACTATAGTTACCTTGTGCAATGCGGCTGATCACATTGTTGGCAAAATCTCCACCTTTGTTTAAGGAAGAATGATACATGACACTGCCGATGCTGGAATGTTCTGTGTAGCCAGTTGCTGTATTGACTGCACTCCGTTCCACCTGCCTTCCGACAGCTCCGGCCAGCCCGCCTGACAGGAAGCTTCCACTGACAGCAGCTGCACCTGGAGAAGCAGGTGCCCGGTATCCGCCTCCACCGCCACGTAAATGCATTGAACTTGACAGGCTTCTTCCGGCGATTAAAAGCTCTGCCATCATGTTTCCGCCAGTGTTTCCTACATTGATGCCAAGGCTTGCCATGAAGGAATCGATTTTTTGGCTGACTTTTAAAAATGCGATTGCGCAGAGAAACCAGATGAATATATTACCGGTAACGGCTTCCTTTCCCTGGTTTGCCACTGCCTGTTCCACTTCTGCTTCCGTAAGTTCTGCCGCGAAGACCGGGAAGGAACAGAATAAGACCATGCAGGCAGTAAGTGTCAGCAATAATATAATTTTTTTCTTATGTTTCATGTGTTCCTCCTTTTGTTAGATAGATAATGGATTGGCCAGAAAAGTACCAACCATAGATGTAAACAGGCGCAGACACCAAGCATTCATCAGCAGTAGGAAAAATTGTCCACCAAGCATCCGACACCAACTCTTGAAAATATTACCGGTTGCCTGAGAAGAGCCCATTGCGAAAGCGACTGGGGCTGTATAAACAAGAACGCCGAGAAGAATGTAACGTTCTGCCGCTTCAAACAGTAGTTTGATGTAATTCCATGCCAGAATCAGTACCAGGATCAGTGCAGTAATCGCAACAGCTCCATTGGCACAGACACCGAGGATAACAGTGATAACGGAGTTAAAGTCTGCGAATTTTAGCGGAGGCAGATCTTCTGTCAGAATCCAGCTATATGGTGTTCCTGCAATGTCAAGTAAAAGATCTACGATATCTTTTGCATAGAAAGTAAGGAACAGGAAGATGAAAGAGCGCATGGATAATTTCAGTGGATCTTCTGCCTCAATTCCGGCACCAGCAAAGTAATTTTTAAATAACTGCCAGACCCAGTTCAGTAGGATCAGACCTATGGCCAGGGCCAGAAATACCTGATACATGC
This sequence comes from Faecalicatena contorta, assembly GCF_021531995.1. Taxonomy (GTDB): domain Bacteria; phylum Bacillota; class Clostridia; order Lachnospirales; family Lachnospiraceae; genus Dorea_A; species Dorea_A contorta_A. Next base: position 2,363 of record NZ_JAFBIZ010000069.1, on the reverse strand, counting down.
TCTCGGCTGCGGGGAAATATCTTAAAAAGGTATCCATGGAGCAACCCAGAGCACCTAAGACTGAAGTGGTAATAAGATCCAGAATGTTCATGACCTGCTCTGCAATCCATTCCACGATTCCATCTAAGATTCCCATTTAGGCACCTCCTTTCCTGGCTTAGCCATTCCATTTACCTCCGGCAAAGAACGGTGTGATGTAAGCCATGATGAAGCCAAGACCGTTTAAGATTGCCCAGGTGATGACGATACGTTTGAGCCATGCACGGGATTCGTCCACGGTTTTTCCCGATTTGGAAAAGTTCATCATTAAAAGAGCCACAGATGCCGTTACAACAGCAGCTATGGTAGAAATCAGGATGATCTGGTTGTAGACATCTTTCATGATTTCATTTGCTTTGTCCCACATGTTAGCTGCCAAGACCGGCTGAATATTGCATGCCAGAAGCGTGAGCAGCAGGGATGCTGTGTAAATAATCCGCATGTAGTCAGGACGACGCTTTTCATTCGGCGGGTTTTCTTTGACTGTATGTTTTCTCACGTAAGTTAAACCTCCTTCATATGAAAAGGGCAGTATGGAATATCCACCCTGCCCCGATGCTTATAGTTTCTTAGTGCCTCATGCCAGTTTATCCGGCAGCAAAAAAGCAGCCCGGTCAATACAGGCTGCCTGATGCAAATACAGTATAAAATTGTAAATCTAATTCACCTCCTGCAAGAAAAAACGCAGCCAGTACCAAAAGGGAGAGGCAATGACTCCGGTACCGCTGCGCAATTCCTGCATATAATTTTGACAATATCAATTTTAGCATGTTTATATTTACCTGTACATCGCAGAACCGTGCCAGTTTAGGTCGTGAAAGAGCCATAACTGTGCCATGACATCAAAAGTGCATTAATTCAACACCACTAGAGTTAGTGAAACTCTATCAGATACTGTATGGAAGAATCCTTGGCAAATATACTAAAAGTACGATTGTAACGCTGTAAGAATTAGTGTGATTAGGAGAAGATAATATGCAAGGGATAGGGAAAAGGATTCAAAAAAGCAGGGAAGCTGCCGGACTGAAGCAGGAACAGCTGGCAGAGATGGTTGATTTGAGCTGTAATTATTTAAGTGCCATAGAGCGGGATGTGAAGACACCAAGGTTGGATACTTTTGTAAGAATTATTAATGCATTGAATGTATCAGCAGATGAAATCCTGATGGATGTGCTGGAAGTAGGAACAAAAACGAGATGTACGCAATTGGAAGAAAAGATGAAACATTTGCCGGCAAAGGAGCGAAACAAGATTCTTCGTGTGTTGGAAGTGATGATTGAAGAAGCGGGAAAATAGTTTTGCGTATGGGCGTGGACCTTTTAAAAATTTTAAAGATGTAATATAGTGCGTGAATATTTATAATTCATGTGTTATATGATGAAATACATTTTCATATCTGCTATACTAACGCTGATAGAGTTAATTGACTAATTCTAAAGCGTGGAGGCAGTATGAAGAAAATTGGAATAATTATCACAGTATGCGTAGTAAGTCTGATGGCAGGCATTGGAATTGGAAAAGAAGTAGAAGGTCATAGGCAAAGCAGTGAGACTGAGCTCCAGGAAGAATATGTGCCGTGGGATCGAAAGACACCGAAACCAGTAAAGAGTAAACTTAAGGATCTGGATCATTGTTACTTGTGTGGGAATGATAACCGCAGTCTGATGGGGCTGTTTCGTAAATATGACGATCTTGGGATCATCTGTGTGAATAAATGGTATGTATTGGATATGAAGATACGGAATCATGATGATGCAGGTAATTTGACAGGCCCACAAGGACACATTAATACGACATATACTGGAACCGGAGAGGGAGGATGCTTTTTTCATGCAAGCCCGAATTCTGATAGGGGAATTTCAAAGGTAACCGTAAGTTACGGTGAGAATAGTACACTGGATATGAAATTTATCCGGAAACATCTTTGCCAGGACTGCCTGGATAAATTGATGGAAGTGATGGAGACTTACGGACCAGAGGATGAATCGTGGGAACCAAGAGATTTGTGCCTTGTGGATTTTAATACGCTGGAGCTGTATTCTCTGCAGGGCAATTATAGTTCATATTATGTGGGAGATTATTATGTGGAGATTGATGACAGCAAGGAAGAGGAACTGAAGGTTACGGCAGTTTATGCTCCGGTTTTGGAAGAGAATGGGAAAAAGAGGATTTTGGAATGATAACATGGTATAAAGATACATTAGTAGATGATATACATGAAACGAAAATTCAATTTTGCTTTTATAATAATTTAGGTATGAATAGTGAACAAGTTGAATTTATAAGGAAGCTTACAGAAAAGTATTTAAAAGAATATCCTGCAG
>NZ_JAFBIZ010000068.1 GCF_021531995.1 Faecalicatena contorta | reverse complement strand
AGAAATCTCTTAGAAAGAAGTGGAAATATATGAACAAAAAAGACATCGAACATTTGATAAGATCACTTGGAATCGGTGCAACCTATCGCGGCTATTGGTATCTCGCCTATGGAATCAGTCTCTGTTTGAAAGACGAAGATTATCTGCTCTTCGTCAGTAAATTGTTATATCCCGAAATTGCAAGATATTACTGCACAACCAGCTGCAGTGTTGAGAGAAATATACGCACCGTCATCAAAGTCTGTTGGGAAAGGGGCAACCGGAAGCTCCTTCAGGAAATCGCCCTTCATCCCATGCCGATCCGACCAACCTCCAGCGAATTTTTTGATATCCTGACTGCACATCTGAAACAAAACGATAACTCAAAACTAATAGTTTAGGTATTGTTATTAACTTCTTAAGTGGTTCTTAAGATTTTTTCTTTTTCTTTTATAGATTCAACATACTTTAGACATATTTACCGTATATACTAATAGACAGATAGTTGAGGAACAATCAACTATCTCCCCCCTCATAAAGTAAAACACCGGAACAGCCGGTGTACACTTTACTCTCATTCCTTTAGATAACTATAACAACAACGAAAACACCTCCGTCGGAGGTGTTTTTGCTGTCTGTAATTCTATAACGACTTTCATATATGAGTCTTTTGACGGCATGCCCATGTTATGATAGAATATAACAGGAAAACTCATAATTATACATATTTCTCTTGAAAGGAGACTTACATATGGATTCCCTTGATTATCAGATATTAAAATATCTAAAAAATAATGCACGCCAGAAAGCTTCAGAGATCAGCAAAGCAATACATCTGTCAGTGTCTACCGTAATTGATCGAATTCACAAAATGGAAGATTCCGGTATTATACAGTCCTATACTGTCATAACCGATGATACCCGAATCGGAAACGATGTCACCGCGTTGATGGAACTATCACTGGAACACCCAAAATATAATGATACGTTTGTGGAAAACATACAGCATCATCCCAATGTTATCTCCTGCTATTATCTGACTGGAGAATATGATTACATGATAAAAATCACCTGCCGCTCTTCCGAACATCTGGAAAGTATACATCGATGGGTGAAAAATCAGCCAGGAGTATGTATGACACGTACACATTTTGTGCTTCGGACAGAAAAAAACACATTTTCCTCCCTGCCGTATGTGGATAACGAATAAATAATGTGGAAAAAAAGGGGACGGAGGATTTTTAAAAATCCTCCGTCCCCTTTTTTCCTATTCCACTTTCGTAGCTTCCAAAAGTTCCGTTACCACTTCTTTCCGGATCTTTTCCAATATCTCCGGGTTTCTTCCCCCTACCGCTTTCCCATCAATCTCTTTTACCGGCAGGCACGGATTACTTGAACTGGACACAATAATCTCTTCTGCCTGAAACAGATCATCCAGGGTATAAGGCGTTTCATTCACTGCAATCCCCAATTTCTTACATGCTTTGATCAAATGTGCTCTGGCAATTCCTGGAAGGATCAGATTATCTGCAGGTGCTGTCACGAATTTCCCGTCTCTGATAATATGTATATTGCTGTGCGCACACTCTGTCACGCGCCCACCCGGTCTGTAAAATACCGACTCCTGAGCTCCAGCTTTTCTTGCTCTTTCGGATGCAACACAAGACGGAATCAGGTTCAGTGTCTTTATATTGCAATGAAAAAAACGGGTATCTTCTGTTGTAATCAGCCTGATTGGTTCAAGTCCCTCATCGATCCCTGAGGGCTTCAAAGTAATCCACAGATTTCCAGGTCCTTCCGTGTACACATGATTACGCATTCCCGTGCCTCTGGTTACCTGATAATATACAAACAGATCTCCGGTATCCATTTTTTGCACCATCTCCTGCAGAAGATCCTTTAACTCTGCTTTTGTCACAGGCATCTGAATATCCAGAAGCGCTGCACTGTTAAAGAACCGGTCTATATGTTCATCCACCGCAAAGATCTTATAGTTTCTCGCCGGTCCTGCATCATAGACTCCATCTCCAAACCAACTGCAGCGGTCATTCATAGGAATGACCATGTTTTCAATTTCATCGTACTTTCCATTATAATATCCCAGTGTTTTCATATTCTTACCCTATTGCATGCTTTTAAAACCGTATGATTATTCTGCACATTCTTTCGTCTCTATCCATCTGTATATATCATGGTATACCTTTTCCCGGTCAATTTCATTCAGAATCTCGTGCCGGTCACCTTGATACAGATGAATGGACACATTATGTATTCCGGCTGCCTTATACTTCTCATAAACCTTTGTTACGCTCTTTCCGAACGCGCCTACCGGATCGTCCTTGCCGGAAACGAACAGAATCGGCAGATCCTTTGGAATTCGTTCCAGACTTTCTTTTTTCGTCAGAACTTTCATTCCCTCGAACATCTGATAATAAGCTCCCAGCGTAAACATATAGGAGCACAATGGATCTTCCACATATTTCTGTCTTTTTTCCCGGTCTGACGTAATCCAGTCTTTTGTAGTCTCTGCCGGTTCAAATCTTTTATTATAACTTCCAAAACTCAGATTATCTACAAAACGGCTGCGATGTTTCCAGCCTTTAAAAGCCGCAATCCCTCTGCACACAAGCTGTCCGGCATTCAGAATAAATGCGCTCTGATATCCGGTCCCCATAATAACGGCACCGTCAAGGCCCTTTCCGTACATGGTCAGATACTCTCTTAGCAGGAAGGATCCCATACTGTGTCCCAGCATATAGTACGATGCATCCGGATATTTTTTCATTGTCCTCTCGCGCAGCTTATGTATATCGCCGATCACGTACTGATTTCCCCTGGTTTCATCAAAATACCCCAGTTCTTCTTCCGTCTGAATTGATTTTCCGTGCCCCAGATGATCATGTCCAGTCACATAATACCCATTTTGAGACATATATTCTGCAAATTCATGGTATCTTCCGATATACTCCACCATCCCATGACAGATCTGGAGTACACCCTTTATCTCACCTTCCGGAATCCACTCAATCGCATGAATCTGTGTCTTTCCATCCCTGGAAGGATAGTAAAATTCCTGTTTCATTATCTGTCTTCCATTCTTATATACTCTTTGTGTTCCGCCAGTGACTTATAAGCCGGACGGATAATCTTATCAACATTCTTAAGCTCTTCCAGTCTGTGTGCACTCCATCCTACAATGCGGGCAGCCGCAAAGATCGGTGTGTACAATGCCGGAGGCAGATCCAACATCCGGTATACCAGTCCGCTGTAAAAATCGACATTTGCATTTACCCCTTTATAGATCTTGCGCTTTTCAGCAATCACTTCCGGAGCCATGTGTTCGACTTTCTCATAAAGAGCATACACCTTTTCGCACTTCTTTTCTTTCGCCAGCTGTTTGACAAATCCTTTGAAAATATCTGCTCTTGGATCTGATATGGAATAAATAGCATGTCCCATGCCATAGATCAGGCCTTTCTGGTCAAATGCTTTCTTGTCCAGAAGATCATACAGATACTGGCGAACTTCATCGTCGTCCTCCCAGTCTTTTACATGTTCCATCATATCGTCAAACATCTGCGTTACTTTAATGTTTGCTCCACCATGCTTCGGTCCCTTTAATGATGACATAGCTGCAACAATCGCTGAATACGTATCCGTTCCCGAAGACGTCACCACGTGTGTTGTAAATGTTGAATTATTTCCACCGCCATGATCCATATGAAGCACAAGCGCCATATCCAGAATCTTTGCTTCCAGTTTTGAATATTTCTTATTCTCTCTTAACATCATCAGAATATTTTCTGCTGTAGACAATTCCGGTGACGGTGCGTAGATATAGAGATCCTCTCCCATTCGATAATTATAAGCATGATATCCATATACCATCAGCATCGGGAACTGGCTGATCAGGTTCAGGCACTGACGCAATACATTCGGAATCGAAGTATCATCTGCCTTTGCATCATACGTATACAGGCTCAGAATTGATCTGGAAAGACTGTTCATCATATCTTTGCTCGGAGCCTTCATAATTACATCCCTTACAAAAGTCGGCGGCAGCGTTCTCCTTTCCACAAGAGTATCATGAAACATCTGCAGTTCTTTTGCATTCGGAAGTTCTCCAAACAACAGCAGATACGCAATTTCTTCAAATCCAGAATGCTTGTCTTTCAAGAATCCCTTTACCAGATCTTTGATGTTGTATCCACGGTAGTAAAGATTTCCTGCGCAGGGCACTTCTTTTCCATTTACAATCTTTTTGGCACACACATCCGAAATATTGGTAAGACCTGCAAGAACACCCTTTCCATTTAAATCTCTAAGACCTCTTTTTACATCATATCTGGTATACAGATCCTTATCAATTGCATTGTTACTTTCACACAGCTGTGCAAAATGTTCAATCTCTGGTGTCACCTCAAATAATGCCTGCTCACCTTTCTTCACCATCGCCATCATCCTTTCTGTTCTTATATTATCTACATATCATTGCTCCTGACCTCTTCATCCCTTTCAGATTATATGGATCCGGGAATTCACAATCCCTCATATTGTGTAATTCCCGGATATATCACAGCTATAAAAGCCCGCATAAGCGGTTGCTCAAAGCTGCAAATTCTTCCAGCGTAAGCGCCTCACCACGGACACTTGCTCCCTTTCCGAGTGATTGAATCGCTTCTTCAATCTCCTCCCTGGAATACTTTAATTTATCAGAATTTTTCAGACCGTTTGCCAGAGTCTTTCTTCTCTGATTAAAAGATGCCCTGATAATATCAAACATCAGTTTCTCATCTTTTACCTCCACCGGCGGCTGCTTATGACAGGTAAGCCGGATGACCGCCGAGCCCACACGGGGTCTTGGCATAAAACAATTCGGCGGCACATTTGCCACAATATAGGGTTCGGCATAGTATTGAACTGCCAGGGACAGTGCACCATAATCTTTACTTCCCGGACCTGTCTGCATCCGGTCAGCAACTTCTTTCTGTACCATAACCGTGATACTCTCCATTGGTACATGATTCTCAAAAAGTCCCATGATAATCGGTGTTGTAATATAGTATGGAAGATTCGCCACCACTTTAATCGGACGCCCCTGATTTTCTTCATCTGCAAGTCTTCGAATATCCAGTTTCAGTACATCTTCATTAATAATCGTTACATTATCATATTCACTCAGAGTGTCCTCAAGGATCGGAATCAGATTTTTATCAATCTCAACAGCAGTCACCTTGCCTGCTGCCTCGGCAAGATACTGTGTCATCGTTCCGATTCCCGGTCCGATTTCCAGTACCATATCATCCTTTGTAATTCCTGCAGCGCGGATAATTTTATCCAATACATGCGTATCAATCAAAAAATTCTGCCCGAACTTCTTCTGAAATGAAAAATTATACTTCTGCAAAACTGCAATTGTATTCTGTGGATTTCCTAATGTTGATGTACCCATCTGCCTTCTCCCTGCTTATGTGTATATTTCTTTACATTATACAATAATTCCTGATATTATGATATACCCAAAAAATAAAATAAGAATTAAGAAAGTGTGAACATTATACCCTGAATTTATCTGTTTATTTTCTCATACGTATATGTTTTTCAAAAAATAAGCATTCTTCATCGTTACATATTGCCGCCTGCGGATGCCGTATGTTCAGATGAAAGACATGGCCTAGCTCTTTCTCCGGCATATTAGCATTGCCGAATTGCGTATAATAATGGAATTCAAACGGAACATTTTCCTGAAGGAAGCATTCCATAAGACAACCTGCCTGGTCTTTCAGAAAGTCACCCTCTGCAGTCATCAGAAATGTAGGAGGAAAACCTGATGTCACATGTGATAACACATTAATCTTATTCAATTCCTCCTCGCTTCCCGCCTCTGGAAGATATTCCTTCATCAACTCTTTCATCACCGTATCACAAGTCTCATCAAATGCAATACGATACGCACCACAATTTAATGCAATCGCCTTCGGAATCAAGGGTCTGGCAATACGAGTTACATAATCCCGCTCAAGTATTCTGGCATAGTCATCATTAGTACATACTTCTGTATAAAGGGCCAATATGTTCGCTCCCGCAGAATCTCCTGTCGCAAAAACTGACTCCAGATCAAATCCATACTCATCTGCATGCCTGCTTACCCACTCGAATACTCGTCCCGTATCTTCAATCGGAGCCGGGAACTGATATTCCGGCGCAAGACGATACGTAAAATTCACCACTGCGAACCCGCGCTTTGCCAGATCCATACAGTAAAACTGATATCGCTCTTTATCCCCGTAAACCCAGCCGCCGCCGTGGACACTCACAATGACCGGAAGCACCTTTGTCCCCTCCCTCGGCCGATAGACATCCAGACACTGCCATCGTTCATCCTCTCCATATAAAAGATTATCATGTCGTAGCACTTCCGGAGGAGTTACAAGCCCTTCATCACGGATATCATCTCCCTCTTTGAATTGTTTTCTGATAATACTGCTCATTAACATAATTTATCATCCTTTCCTGCGTTAATATGTTAAAAAGGGAGCATATCATTTTGCAACGCCCCCTTTTACTTCACTAAAGTGTTTTCCACTCATATACATCTCGCCTCAGCTGCTTTAAAAGCGGCAGCTGTTCACGGATTTTTTCTACTTTATCCAGATCTATCTCTGTGAGTACTACGTGTTCTTTTTCATCCATCTCCATTACCACGTTTCCCCATGGATCTGTAACAATCGAATGGCCCCAGGAGTGATAACTTGCCCGTTCATCCCTGGCCGGAGCGGTGCCGACTGCGTATACCTGATTATCGACCGCCCTTTGACGAAACAGCAGTTCCCAGTGTGCCGGACCTGTTGTCATATTAAATGCTCCCGGCACCAGTATGATCTTCGCTCCCTGCTCCGCCATCAGCCGTGACAGTTCCGGAAAACGGAAATCATAACAGATGCATATACCCATTTTACAGAATTCTGTCTCGAATACTGTCACCTGGTCTCCGGATGACAATGTATCTGATTCTTTAAAATACTGTCCCTCCACGTCAATATCAAAAAGATGCACTTTCCGATGCTTCGCAATCTGTTGGCCGTTGCGATCAAAGACATATGCTGTATTATAGACATGACCTTCTTCGTCTACTTCCGGCATGCTTCCCGCTGACAGATAAATCCGGTGCCCGGCCGCAAGAGCCGCACATCTCTCCCATGACATCCCGCCTTCCTTTTCTGCATACACCGGAAAACCCGCGGTAACATACGGACAATTGAACATCTCCGGAACCACTGCAAGATCCGCTTCTTTTACTTCTCTGCTTTTCATCAGTTCTTCCAGATGCCGCAGATTCGCTTCTTTATCTTCGCTGACTTTCATCTGAATACTGGCAATCTTCACTTTTTTCATAGACGATACATCTTTCTCGCATTTTCTTCGGTCTGCGCCACCACTTCCTCATATGTGACACCCTTGATCCGGGCAATCTCCTCTGCCACATACCGGATATACGACGAATTGTTACGCTTTCCCCGATATGGTTCCGGTGCAAGATACGGACAGTCCGTCTCCAGAACGATCGCTTCCAAAGGAATATCTGCAACCGTCTCTTTCAGTTTCCGGCCGTTTTTAAATGTCACAACTCCGCCAACACCGATATAAAATCCCATCTTTACATATTCCTGTGCCATTTCTCTGGAATACGAATAGCAGTGGATCACACCATCCAGTCCCGCTGCATATTCTCTCATGATCTCCATCGTATCTGCCGCCGCATCCCGACTGTGAATCAGAACCGGAAGATCCAGTTCTTTTGCAAGTTCCAGCTGGCGGATGAACCAGTTCTTCTGCAGGTCATGAGACTCATGATCCCAGTAATAATCAAGACCAATCTCTCCCACTGCAATTACCTTATCACGGGTAAATAATTCTTTCATCCTGGCAAATGTCTCTTCATTCAGACTTCCCACATGATCCGGATGTATCCCGACAGCCGCATACATGAACGGATACTCCTGCACCATATTGGTCACCCGCTCACAGGAAGCATAGGAGGCGCACACATTTACAATCGTTCCTACTCCCTGTTCTTCCATCGATTGCAGCAACTCTTTGCGATCTTCATTAAATTGTTCACTGTCATAATGTGCATGTGTATCAAAAATCATCTTTATAACATCTCTTTTCTCAGCTGTTCCGGTGTCTTCATTGACAACATTGCCGGTGCAATATCAAAGACACTTCTTGCTCCGCTTTCTCCTGCTTTAGACAGTTTGTAAGCAGCTCTCGCATAGCAGATCAATACACTGGCTGTAAATTCCGGATTAGAATCCAGCTTCAGAGAATATTCAATGACATGCTTATTTCCATCCGTTCCTGTCTCTCCGCTTCGAATTACGAATCCACCATGCGGCATCTTGCTGTGCTTTTCCTTCAGCTCTTCTTCTGTAATAAATGTTACCGTTGTATCATACTCATCAAAATAATTCGGCATCGTCTTGATTGCTTCCTCAATTGCCTGAAGATCCGCGCCTTCCTCCGGTACCACATAACACTCACGCAGATGCTTCTCTCTTGTGGTAAGTGCCGGTTCATTTCCACTTCTTACACGGTCAACTGCTTCCTCAATAGGTACCGTATACTGAATTCCGTTCTTCACGCCATCCACACGGCGAATTGCATCAGAATGTCCCTGACTGACGCCTTTGCCCCAGAATGTATAAGTACTTCCCTGTACCAGGATCGACTCTGCATACAGACGATTCAGTGAAAACATTCCCGGATCCCAGCCCACAGAGATAATGCTGACATTGCCACCGCTTCCTGCTGCCTGATCCATATCAGCAAAATACTCCGGAATCTTCGCATGAGTATCAAAGCTGTCAATCGTATTGAAATCCGCAGCGATCTTCGGACCCATAACCGGAAGATCTGTTGCAGACCCACCGCACAATACCATAACATCAATCTCATCTTTCATGTCTGTCATCTCATCAAAATGCTTTACCGGTACCCCATCTGTGGCGATCGCAACAGATGCAGGATCCCTTCTGGTAAATACTGCTGCCAATTCCATATCTTCATTACGGGCAATGGCTTTTTCCACACCACGTCCTATATTTCCATATCCAACAATTCCAATTCTTATTTTTCCCATAGATATAACCTCTCCTTACTCTTTCGCTTTCTTTTATCAAAAGAGATTATAACACAGATACATTTTTTGTCGCAACCACATCAATTCCGGTATCTGCAATATTTGTGGCAACCACATCCCCGATCTTCACCGGTGCTTCCACCGTCACCCTTTTTATTTCTTTCATACAATCTGATATCCGGTCTTTTGGGATGCCGCTTTTTGTTTTCACCGACACAACCGCCTGGGTTCCATGATGCACCCTCACAGTTGTAGTTACGATCCGGGTCGGATTCGTAACCTCCTTCCTTGCATACGCATCTCCTCTGTTACACGTATTTCCGGAAACACGAATCACTTCTCCTGCTTCCATCTCTATTTTCAGCTGACACCCCATCGGACAGCCGATGCAGATGAGTTCCTGCACTGTCATCTTCTTACGCCTCCTCTATTCGTATCGCAATCTCCTGTACATCCGGATGTTCTTCTACCGTCTTTTTTTCCAGAACGATACTCTCCATCTCTCCCGGAGCCATAACGGGACGTTTTTTACAGAGTATGGGGTCTCCGTTGATATCAACCCTGATTCTGCAATTCCGGCAAGGTTTTTCCACACGAAAGCGTACAATAACCTGATCCGCCATTGTATCCGGATGAAGCATCTGCGGAACTGTATAACGGACGCCCGCCGCCGGAACGATCCGGATTATTCTGCCTTCTGTACCTGGGTGTTCCCGTTTCACATACGTCGCTGCACACACTCCTGCACGCTCTGCCTCTTCCGATACAAAATCCACCAGATCATGTACATGCAGCACATTTCCACAGGCAAAGATTCCTGGAATACTGGTCTGCAGGCTGTCATCCACCACTGGCCCTCTGGTCACCCGGTCCAGCTGTACTTTGCATTCTGCAGACAACTCATTTTCCGGAATCAATCCCACAGACAGAAGAAGCGTATCACAGGAAATATCTTCTTCCGTTCCCGGAATCGGTTGTCCCTTTTCATCCACACGGGCAAGTATCACTCCTTCCACCCTCTCTTTTCCCCGGATATCCACAACCGTATGACTCAGCTTCAGCGGAATTCCATAATCCTCCAGACACTGAACAATATTTCTCTTTAATCCTCCGGAATACGGCATCAGCTCTGCCACCACTTTCACTGTTGCTCCTTCAAGTGTCATTCGTCTCGCCATGATCAGACCGATGTCCCCGGATCCCAGAATCACAACCTCCCGTCCCGGCAGATAGCCTTCCATATTGACCAGTCTCTGCGCTGTTCCTGCCGAAAAAATACCTGCCGGACGATATCCCGGAATATTCAGTGCCCCTCTGGGGCGCTCTCTGCATCCCATCGCGAGGATTACAGCTTGTGCCTGGATCTCAAACACTCCCTCCTGACGATTTATGGCAATGATTCTTTTATCTCTTTGAATATGCATGACCATCGTATTTAATTTATATTCTATCTTCAGTTCTTCCACCTGACGGATAAACCGTTCTGCATACTCTGGTCCTGTCAGCTCTTCTTTAAATGTATGCAGACCGAACCCATTATGAATACACTGGTTCAGAATACCGCCCAGCTCCCTGTCCCTCTCCAGAATGAGAATGTCACGAATTCCACTTTTTCTGGCCGCTGCCGCAGCTGCAAGTCCGGCGGGACCACCTCCGATCACAACAACTTCATATGCTTTCATCGTCCCTCCTCCTTTTCCGGTCCTTCTTCTTTCAACTTTCTAAGCGCGCCTTTATACTGCCGCATATCACCGGAAAGTATCCTGGAACCCCCTCCGGATTTCGTAAGCTTTTCCTGATCCACATGAAGCTCTCTTGCAAGTATTTCCATGACTCTCGGCATACAAAAACCGGACTGACATCTTCCCATACCTGCTCTGGTTCTTCTCTTTATCCCATCCAGAGACTTTGCACCGATCGGCCTGTGAAGCGCATCCAGAATCTCTCCTTCCGTGATCATCTCACAGCGACAGATAATCGTTCCATATGCAGGCTCTCTCTGAATCAGAGCATTCCATTCTTGCTGCGACAATGTTCCCGGCCTCAGAATCCCCTTTCTCCTGCCATCAAATTCCGGATTCTCCCTTAATCCGAGCTTCTCTTTTATAAGCTGTGCCATATAGACACCGATTGCCGGTGCACTGGTAAGTCCCGGAGATTCGATTCCTGCACAGTCGAAAAATCCCGGGGCATCCGAAGCCTCTTCCAGTATAAAATCCCCGCCTGCTTCATGTGCACGCAGCCCTGCAAAGGAAGTGATCACTTCCCGCATCGGAAGATCACGCACATTGCTCCTTGCCTTCTCAGAAAGATCCGCAATCCCTTCTCCCGTCGTATCCACCCCTTCTTTGTCATCCACATCCACCGATGTTGGACCTACCAGAAGATTCCCGTGTATCGTAGGCGTAACCAGTACTCCCTTTCCATACCTGCCGGGAAGCGAGAATATCGTTCTTGACACATGACTTCCTGCACTTTTATCCAACAGGCAGTATTCTCCCTTTCTCGGTGTGATCGACAGCTTCTTTTCACTGACCATATTATGAAGCACATCCGCATAGACTCCCGCTGCATTCACCACACACCTGGTCTGATATTCTCCGGCACCTGTCTGAATCGTATATCCGCCATTTCCTTCATTCGTTCCCTTACGGATTCTCGTCACCTCTGTATTAAAAAAGAACCGGACTCCATTCCTGTCTGCATTTTCTGCAAGCGCAATGTTCAGCGAAAATGGACAGACAAGTCCGGCTGTCGGTGCATATAGCGCCCCATACACTTCTTTTGAGAGATTCGGCTCCAACGCAAGAGCCTCTTTTCCTGACAATATCTGCATATCCGGCACACCATTCATAATTCCCCGGTCATATAGTTCCTGAAGCTTTGACATCTCTTCTTCCCGCGTACAGACAACCAACGATCCCTTTTGCATAAACGGAAAATCCAGTTCCTCTGCAAGAGGTCCCATTAAAGCATTTCCCAGAAGATTCATCTTTGCCTTCATCGTTCCCGGTTTCGCATCGTATCCTGCATGGACAATGCCACTGTTTGCTTTTGAAGTTCCGCAGCAGACATCCTCCGCTCGTTCCAGAACACAGACATCTGCCTGGTAACGGGATAATTCCCTTGCTACTGCTGCACCCGTCACGCCGGCTCCGATAATAATCACATCATACATCATCATCCCTCCTGCTCTTTACATTTCACCGCTCTGAAAAGTCGATGACCAGTTCTCCTCCATAGATTCCTACCGGCACCCGGTTCATCGCCGGATCCACATAAGTACTGGTTTCATTCAGATATACTGCAAACGGGGATATAAAGACTTCACAATCTCCCTGCTTTTCTTTTACATACCTGTAAAATTCAAAATTTAAAAAATTCAGGATTCTCTGGTGAGTCGTTGTCGGGGTCGCCATCCAATATATCTTACCGTCAATCAGTTCCGCCCTCTCATTCTCCGGCAGAGCTTCTATATCCCTGATCGTATAGCCCGTCTCTTCTTTCTTCATCACCATGTTACCTCCGATTACATACCGCTCATCTGTTTCTGCTTTCATTATAGCATCTCCTCCCTTTTCTGTGAATGACTGGTTTTCTGTTCTCATTTTCACAAACATGAATCATAACGGCTGAAATGCCATTGAAAATAGAAAAAGGATTGCCGCCACAAATGGACAACAATCCTTTTTCGTCTCATATGATATTTATCTGAACCGCAATCCTCTAGCAGATCTCAGCTCCTGACGGCATCTCTTTTTCCGGCGTCATCAGTGCAAGATTGCCCTCTGCATCCTCTGCACACAGAAGCATTCCCTCAGACAGCACACCTGCCAGCTTCGCAGGTTTCAGATTCACAAGAACCATAACCTTCTTGCCGACCATCTCTTCCGGTGTATAGTGTGCTTTGATACCAGATACAATCTGTTTTACCTGACTTCCAACCTTTACCTGAGAACACAGAAGTTTTTTGGATTTTTTCACAGCTTCGCAGGCAATGATCTCACCTACCTGGAACTGCATTTTTCCAAACTCCTCAAATGTAATCTCCGGTTTTGCCTCGATGTCGATCACTTCTTCTTCCTCTTCCGTTGCTTCTTCTGCTACCGGCGGATGAAGTTCCTCTACCTTTTTCATCACTTCATTGATATCCAGTCTTGCAAACAGGATCTCCTGCTTATCCGTAACCTTTCCATCTCCGAGCTGTGCGAGGATCTTTTCAGATGTCTCCGGCATGAAGGATTCCAGAATTCTTGCTCCCGCCTTGATACTCTCAATCAGATTGTAAAGTACGGTCTCCAGACGGTCTCTCTTAGCCTCGTCCTTTGCAAGTGCCCATGGCATCGTCTCATCAATGTACTTGTTGCAGCGTTTGAAGAGGTTGAAGATCTCGGTAATCGCATCTGCCACACGCAGATCCTCCATTTTTGCATCTGCCTTCTTCGGCATATTTTCCGTAACAGCCTTCAGATCTGCATCTACAGCCTTCTCTTCCTCCGTATCAGCAACACCTTTATCTGTTACCACGCCTCCAAAATACTTATTGGTCATGGAAATCGTTCTGTTTACCAGATTTCCCAATGTATTTGCAAGGTCAGAGTTCATACGCTCAACCATCAGTTCCCAGGAAATCACACCATCATTTTCAAACGGCATCTCGTGAAGCACGAAATAACGCACTGCATCCACACCAAAGAAATCTACCAGCTCATCAGCATACAGTACATTGCCCTTGGATTTACTCATCTTGCCGTCACCCTGCAGCAGCCACGGATGTCCGAACACCTGCTTCGGAAGCGGAAGATCCAGTGCCATCAGGAAGATCGGCCAGTAAATTGTATGGAAACGGATAATGTCTTTTCCGATCAGGTGCAGATCTGCCGGCCAGTTCTTCTTAAACTGCTCAGTGCTGTCTCCGTCACAGTCATATCCGATTCCGGTAATGTAGTTGGTCAGCGCATCCAGCCATACATAAACTACATGCTTCGGATCAAAATCTACCGGAATTCCCCATTTGAATGAAGTTCTGGATACACACAGATCCTGGAGTCCCGGAAGCAGGAAGTTATTCATCATCTCATTTTTACGGGATACCGGCTGAATAAATTCCGGATGTGTATTGATATGCTCGATCAGACGATCTGCATATTTGCTCATTCTGAAGAAATATGCTTCTTCCTTTGCCGGCTTTACTTCACGTCCGCAGTCCGGACATTTGCCGTCTACCAGCTGAGATTCTGTCCAGAAAGATTCACAAGGTGTACAGTAAAGTCCCTCATAAGATCCTTTGTATATGTCTCCCTGATCGTATAATTTCTTAAAGATCTTCTGTACCTGTTTCTCATGATCTTCATCCGTAGTACGGATAAATTTATCATAAGAAGTATTCATCAGATCCCATATTCTCTTAATCTCCCCTGCAACGTCATCTACAAATTCCTTCGGCGTCACGCCTGCATCTGCAGCTTTTAATTCGATCTTCTGTCCATGCTCGTCAGTTCCTGTCTGGAAAAATACATCATACCCCTGACTTCTCTTATATCTCGCGATCGCATCTGCAAGCACGATCTCATACGTATTACCGATGTGCGGCTTTCCTGATGTATAGGCAATCGCCGTTGTAATATAATACTTTGGTTTCTCCATGTTTTCCCTCTCCTTTGTTGTAAATGATAAAAAAACGTCTCCTTTGATTCTCCCATTCCAACCTGGAAAAATCAAAGAAGACGAGTTATCCCGTGTTACCACTTCTGTTCACCTTCCGCCTCACAGCAGAAAGCCTTATCGAGTGTCGCATCAACACCCGCCGCTGTAAAGGGCGGTTCCCTTCGCAAACTAACGAAATCCCGGAGTACAAATGCATTATCGCTCACCCTGGTCTTCGCTCATCCACGCCGCTTGGAAGCCATCTTCTGTCACATTCCATTCATCCCTCTCAGCAATGGTTCTGCAAAATCTATGCTTTTCAGATTCCTGAACCTTCCGGGAATTCTCTGTAAAACTTCCTGTCACATACTCTCTTCGTCACTGCGTTTACATATTCATTCGTAATAAGAATCGTAGCATAATCTCATGGGACATGTCAAGATACGTCTCTGAAAATTCCCTATTCCGGGAACATTGTATCCTGCAGAAGCTGCATATCTTCCTCAGAGATTCCATAAGCACCCGAATCATCCGCTGACACAGCCACTTCCACGGTCTGCGCTTCTCCATATGCGTTCTGATCAATACATCTTCTCATTCCTTCCAGAAGATACTCCGTAAATTCCTCATCCGATTCAAGCGTTGCTCCCTGTCCCATCATCTCATTTGCAACATCGGTCAGCACCTGTTCCATGATCTGGAATACATTGGATGGTTCAACGGATACCGTTACGATATAGCTTCCGTCATCCTGCTTTTTGGCTTCGGTCACTTCATACTTCGCCAGTTTGTCAATTTCTGCAGACAATTCCTTGTAACGCTCTTTTCCGTCTTCCGTAATTCCTCCGACAGTTGCAATCTCAAGCTCCAGCTGCAGATTGATACTATCTACAATCTCTTTC
Source organism: Faecalicatena contorta (assembly GCF_021531995.1). Classification (GTDB taxonomy): domain Bacteria; phylum Bacillota; class Clostridia; order Lachnospirales; family Lachnospiraceae; genus Dorea_A; species Dorea_A contorta_A. Next base: position 503 of record NZ_JAFBIZ010000068.1, on the reverse strand, counting down.
TCTGCTTCTTCTTCAGACAGCTGGCGGAAAGTCGCATAACCTTTGTATTCTTTGTGATAATTGGCATCCAGCACACTCTTCACATAGCCTGCCGCATCAAAATCTTCTCCGGAACAGGCCACAAGGCCAAGGCAGAGCACTGCTGCCAGGAGGGCCGTGATCATGGTTCTCATCGTTCTTTTTTTCATATCTTTAGTAATCCTTTCTCCTCATAAAGTAGTTTTCCGATCTTCATCGTATATGTTTTCCCCGAGACATATCTGTCATTTTATTATATCGAAGAGGTGTTGCCCGGTCAACTGAGGATTACAGGATTGCTTCTGTCATTGCTTTTACCTTTTCAAATAATTTGCTGCTGCAAAGTATGCATTTGCAGCCGTATTGCTTTCTATCATTCCCAGATACTGATTGCGCTCTTCATTGGTTTCTATAATTTGATTCACTTTATTTAACATCTTTTCATTATATTCTTTTTGCTGAGCAATCGCTTCTCTCTGCTGGGC
>NZ_JAFBIZ010000067.1 GCF_021531995.1 Faecalicatena contorta | reverse complement strand
GTGATTTTTTATGCTAATATATAAGATACAGTAATTCACAGGGAGGATTGGATTATGGAAATGTTTTTGAAAATTGTTCCGCTCCTGGGTATCCTGGGCCTTCTGTTTGCAGCGTATCTTGCATCAAAGGTTAATAAACAGGAACCAGGAACGGACAGAATGAAGGAGATTGCAGCTGCAATCAGTGATGGAGCACAGGCGTTCCTGACAGCAGAATATAAAATTCTTATTATATTCGTTGCGGTACTCTTTGTACTCATCGGTATCGGTATTGGAAACTGGATTACGGCAATTTGTTTTGTTGTTGGAGCATTGTTCTCAACACTGGCAGGCTTCTGTGGAATGAAAGTTGCCACAAAAGCAAATGTCAGAACAGCAAATGCAGCGAAAGAGAAAGGAATGAATAAAGCTCTTTCCATTGCATTTTCCGGTGGAGCGGTTATGGGTATGTGCGTGGCAGGATTTGGTGTATTTGGTGTGAGTGTAATCTATCTCATCACAAGAAATGTAGATATCATCACCGGATTCAGTCTTGGTGCATCTTCTATTGCGTTGTTTGCACGTGTCGGCGGTGGTATCTATACGAAAGCTGCTGACGTAGGAGCCGATCTGGTCGGCAAGGTTGAAGCGGGTATTCCTGAGGATGATCCGCGTAACCCGGCAGTTATCGCTGACAATGTTGGTGATAATGTAGGTGACGTTGCAGGAATGGGTGCTGACTTATTTGAATCTTATGTCGGAGCACTGATATCAGCACTGACTTTGGGAATTGTGTATTTCCAGGAGGAAGGGGCTGTGTTCCCACTGCTTATTGCAGGTCTGGGACTGGTTGCGTCTATTCTTGGTACTTTCTTTGTAAAGGGAGACGAGAATTCAAATCCGCATAAGGCATTAAAGATGGGATCTTATGTGGCAAGTGCCCTTGTACTGATTGTTTCTGTTGTATTAAGTAAATACTTCTTTGGAGACTTCAAGGCAGCATTAGCGATTGTTGCAGGACTGGTAGTTGGTCTTCTGATCGGTATTATCACAGAAGTGTATACATCCGGCGATTATAAGTCTGTAAAAGAGATCGCTGAACAATCTGAGACCGGATCTGCAACAACCATCATTAGTGGACTTGCAGTTGGAATGAAATCAACAGCAATCCCGATTCTTTTGATCTGCGTAGGTATCTTCATTGCTTACCAGGCATGTGGACTTTACGGAATCGCGCTTGCAGCAGTAGGAATGCTTTCTACTACAGCAATCACAGTTGCAGTAGATGCATATGGTCCGATTGCCGACAATGCAGGCGGTATTGCTGAAATGTCCGGATTGGAGCCGGAAGTTCGTCAGATCACAGATAAACTGGATGCAGTAGGAAATACAACAGCTGCTATGGGTAAAGGCTTTGCGATCGGATCAGCTGCATTGACAGCTCTTGCATTGTTTGTATCTTATGCAGAGGCGGTTAAGCTTGAGACAATTGATATTCTTGACAGTCGTGTTATCATCGGGCTTCTGATCGGTGGTATGCTTCCGTTTTTATTCTCTGCTATGACGATGTCATCTGTATCAAAAGCAGCATATCAGATGATTGAAGAAGTCAGACGTCAGTTCAGAACAATGCCGGGAATCATGCAGGGAACCGAGAAACCAGATTATAAGTCCTGTGTTGCAATTTCTACAACAGCTGCACTGAAAGAGATGCTGGTACCTGGTATTATGGCAGTTGTTGCTCCGTTAGCGGTTGGAATTCTGTTAGGACCTGCTTCTCTTGGCGGACTCCTGGCAGGAGCACTTGTAACGGGCGTTATGATGGCGATCTTCATGTCCAATGCAGGTGGAGCATGGGATAATGCAAAGAAATATATTGAAGATGGAAATCATGGCGGCAAAGGAAGCGAAGCACACAAAGCAGCAGTAGTAGGAGATACAGTAGGAGATCCATTCAAGGATACATCAGGACCATCCATCAATATCCTGATCAAGCTGATGACGATTGTATCACTTGTATTTGCACCATTATTCCTGTCAATTGGCGGATTGCTGTAACAGGAATGGCGTTTCTTTTGAATATAGAGATATTGTAAAATATCCTTGATTTTAGGGGTTGTTGCAAAATGTATTTTGCGGCAATCCCTTTTTTGGGGGATTTTTTGAAGATCTTTGTTTTCGATATGGGCTGGAAAGGCAAAGAAGATTGTGATAAGATATGTGACGATGGGATTTATTGAAGATATAGTAAAGAAAAGAGGCAATGAATATGACAAAAGTGGATATTATATCCGGTTTTTTAGGTGCTGGAAAAACAACATTTATCAAAAAGCTGATTCGGGATGTGTTTGCAGGAGAAAAGCTGGTGCTGATCGAGAATGAATTTGGAGAGATTGGTATTGATGGCGGTTTCCTGAAGGATGCAGGTATTGAGGTTACAGAGATGAATTCCGGATGTATCTGTTGTACGCTGGTTGGCGATTTCAGTGCGGCTCTTCAGAAAGTTCTGGCAGAGTATCAGCCGGATCGTGTGATTATTGAACCGTCCGGAGTAGGAAAACTGTCAGATGTTGCGAGAGCAATTGAAAATGTGAAAAAAGATGCCGACATTGAGATTGATGGAAGAATTACTGTGGTAGATGGTAAAAAAGCAAAGATTTATATGAATAATTTCGGGGAATTTTTTGAAAATCAGGTAGAACATGCATCGACAATTGTAATCAGCCGTACACAGATGATGGACGATGAGAAGATTGAAGAATGTGTCCATATGCTTCGGGAAAAGAATGCAGATGCGACCATTATATCAACACCATGGGAAGAACTGGGAAAAGAAGCTGTTTTACATGCGCTCAATAAAGGTGCTGGTCTAGAGAGCCTGCTGGAGGAGTCTGATGAACATCATGAAGAATGCTGTGGTCATGAGCATGAACATCATCACCATGATCATGAAGAATGCTGTGGACACGATCATGAACACCATCATGAACATGGACATCATCACCATGATCACGAACACCATCATCATGCAGATGAAGTGTTTACAAGCTGGGGAAAGGAAACAGCGCACAAATACACAGAAGAGGAACTGGATTTCCTGCTGAAATCACTTTCAGAGACAGACGGATATGGAACGATACTTCGTTCAAAAGGTATTATTCAGATGACGGATGGTGGATGGAAACAGTTTGATCTTGTACCTCAGGAATATGAGGTAAGAGAAGGACAGGCAGACTATGCAGGAAGAGTGTGTGTGATTGGAACAGATCTGAAAGAAGACGATCTGATTCAATTGTTCCATATTCGGTAAAAAAGTAAAGAGGGTGATATTATGGTAACTCCTGTATTTGTGGTAACAGGGTTTCTGGACAGTGGAAAAACCACAATGATAAAAGAAACCTTGATGGAGCAAGAATGGATTGAACCTGGACTCACACTCCTTTTGGTGTGTGAAGAAGGAGAAGAGGAATATTCGAAGGAATATCTGGATGCAAAAGAGATGGTCATGTTAAAAATTGACGATATCAGTCAGTTAAATACCGTGTTTTTTAAAAACTGCGAAAAGAACTATCATCCGGCTCAAATTGTAATTGAATATAATGGTATGTGGAAACTGGAGGATCTTCTGACCATCAAGTATCCGCGTAATTTTGAACTTCAGGGTGTATACTCAACGGTAGACGGAACGACGCTGGAAATGTATCTGGCTAATATGAGAAACATGTTGATGGAACAACTCGCGGAATCAGAGCTGATTGTTGTCAACCGATGTGCTGATGGAGTGAACCGTTCAGGATTTCGACGTGCACTTAAGGTACAGAACCCAATGGCTCAGCTGTTGTTTGAAGGGATGGATGGGAAGATTATAGAACCTTCAGAGGAAGATCTGCCATACGACGTCAAAGCAGAAAAGATTATAATTGATGATATGGACTTTGGAATCTGGTATGTAGATGCATATGATCATCCGGAATTATACCTTCATAAGGAAATAGAATTTAAAGCACAGACATTCCGACCGCGTGGAATGAAGGAAGACATGTTTGTCCCTGTTCGACAGATCATGACATGTTGTGCGGCAGATGTCAGGTATTATGGATATCCTTGTAAAACAAATGGAAAGATACAGATTACAAAGCATGCATGGGTTCGTGTCAGGGCAAGATTTGAATATGAGTCAGTTGCTGCATTTGGAAGCAAACAGCCGGTGTTGTATCTGATAAGTATGGAACCGGCAGAAAAGCCGACAGAGGAAATCGTATATCTTGGATAGAATTTATCAGTATTTCCCAAATTGCAGAGAAGAAACGAAACGGAAGATAAAGAACGGATGTACCCAAAAAGGAACAAAATAAGGGTAAGAATGGCTAGACTTTTGGAAATGCAAGGGATATAATAATTATACACGTCAAAATATATGATTTGTACTATTATTAAGGAGGAACAACAAAAATGGCAAGAAAAATGAAGACCATGGATGGTAATCAGGCAGCAGCTCACGCATCATATGCTTATACCGAAGTTGCAGCGATTTACCCAATCACCCCATCATCTGTTATGCCTGAACACGTAGATGAGTGGGCTACCGAAGGTAGAAAGAACATATTTGGACAGACTGTCCAGGTAACAGAGATGCAGTCAGAAGCAGGTGCAGCAGGTGCAGTACACGGTTCCCTGGCAGCAGGTGCTCTGACAACAACCTTTACAGCATCTCAGGGATTATTGTTGATGATTCCTAACTTATATAAAGTAGCAGGTGAGCAGCTTCCAGGAGTGTTTAACGTATCCGCTCGTGCACTGGCAAGCCATGCGCTGTCAATCTTTGGCGATCATTCAGACGTATACGCATGTCGTCAGACAGGTGCTGCTATGCTCTGTGAATCCAGTGTACAGGAAGTTATGGACCTGACACCGGTTGCTCACTGTGCAGCATTAAAAGGAAAACTTCCATTCATCAACTTCTTCGATGGATTCCGTACATCTCACGAAATTCAGAAGATTGAAACATGGGATTATGAAGATCTGAAAGATCTGGTAGATCTGGATGCAATTGATGAATTCAGAAATCATGCACTGAATCCGAATCATCCATGCCAGAGAGGTTCTGCTCAGAACCCGGATATCTTCTTCCAGGCAAGAGAAGCATGTAACCCATATTACGATGCTATGCCGGCTATCGTTCAGGAGTACATGGACAAAGTTAATGCTAAGATTGGAACAGATTATAAACTGTTCAATTACTATGGAGCTCCAGATGCAGAGAAAGTGATCATTGCTATGGGTTCTGTATGTGATACAATCGAAGAGACAATTGATTATCTGACAGCAGCTGGAGAAAAGGTTGGTGTTGTTAAAGTTCGTCTTTACAGACCATTCTGCGCACAGGCATTGATCGATGTAATTCCAGATACTGTAAAATACATCAATGTTCTTGATAGAACAAAAGAACCAGGAGCTCAGGGCGAGCCATTATATCTGGATGTTGTTTCCGCACTGAAGGGATCTAAGTTTGACGCTGTTCCGGTTAACTGTGGACGTTACGGATTAGGTTCTAAAGATACAACACCTGCACAGATTGTTGCAGTATTTAATAATGTTGACAAAGAAAGATTTACCATTGGTATTGAAGATGATGTAACGAACCTTTCACTGGAAGTTGGTGCACCTCTTGTTACAACACCAGAAGGAACAATCAACTGTAAGTTCTGGGGTCTGGGAGCAGACGGTACTGTTGGTGCGAACAAGAACTCTATCAAGATTATCGGTGACAATACAGATATGTATGCACAGGCTTACTTTGATTATGACTCTAAGAAGTCTGGTGGTGTTACAATGTCTCACCTGCGTTTTGGTAAGAAGCCAATTAAGTCTACTTACCTGATTCATAAGGCAAACTTTGTAGCATGTCACAATCCTTCTTATGTAAATAAATACAATATGGTTCAGGAACTGGTTGATGGCGGAACATTCCTTCTGAACTGCCCATGGGATATGGAAGGTCTGGAGAAACATTTACCGGGACAGGTTAAGGCATTTATTGCTGACCACAACATCAAATTCTATACAATCGATGGTATTAAGATTGGTAAAGAGATCGGACTTGGCGGACGTATCAACACAGTTCTTCAGTCTGCATTCTTCAAACTGGCAGCTATCATTCCAGAGGAAGAAGCAATTGACCTTATGAAGAAAGCAGCTAAGGCTACTTACGGAAGAAAGGGTGACAAGATCGTACAGATGAACTACGATGCAATCGATGCAGGTGCAAAACAGGTTGTTGAAGTAGAAGTACCGGAATCCTGGAAGTCCTGCACAGATGAAGGTCTGTTTGCTCCGGAAGTTAAGGGCGGAAAAGATGATGTTGTAGCATTTGTTAAAAATATTCAGGCTAAGGTTAATGCTCAGGAAGGTAATACACTTCCGGTATCTGCATTCAACGATTATGTAGATGGTTCTACACCGTCTGGTACTGCAGCATACGAGAAACGTGGTATTGCAGTAGATATCCCGGTATGGAAATCTGAGAATTGTATCCAGTGTAACCGCTGTGCATATGTATGTCCGCACGCAGTTATTCGTCCGGTAGCATTGACAGAAGAAGAACTTGCTAAGGCTCCGGAAGGAACACAGGCAATTCCAATGATCGGTATGCCGGGACTGAAATTCACAATGACTGTATCAGCTCTTGACTGTACAGGATGCGGTTCTTGTGCGAATGTCTGCCCGGGTAAGAAAGGTGAAAAAGCTCTCGTTATGGAAAACCTGGAAGCAAATGCAGCATCTCAGGATGTATTTGATTTCGGTAGAGAGATCGAAGTTAAACCGGAAGTTGTTGCTAAGTTTAAACCGGAAACAGTTAAGGGAAGCCAGTTTAAACAGCCACTGTTAGAGTTCTCAGGAGCTTGTGCCGGATGTGGTGAGACACCATATGCTAAGTTGATCACACAGTTATTTGGTGACAGAATGTACATTGCAAATGCAACCGGATGTTCTTCTATCTGGGGTAACTCTTCACCATCTACACCATATACAGTAAATGGAAAGGGACAGGGACCTGCATGGGCGAACTCCTTATTCGAAGACAATGCTGAATTTGGTTATGGTATGTTACTTGCTCAGAAAGCAATCAGAAAGAGACTGAAAGAAGAAGTTGAGACTGTTGCAGCATCAGATGCAGCATCAGCTGAAGTAAAAGCAGCTTGTCAGGAATATCTGGATACATTCAACTGTGGCATTACAAATGGTGATGCTTCAGATAAACTGGTTGCATTATTAGATGGATGCGATTGTGATACATGTAAGGATATTGTTAAGAATAAAGACTTCCTCGCTAAGAAATCTCAGTGGATCTTCGGTGGTGACGGATGGGCTTATGATATCGGATTCGGTGGAGTTGACCACGTATTAGCAAGTGGTGAAGACATCAACATCATGGTATTCGATACAGAAGTATATTCTAACACAGGTGGACAGTCTTCTAAGGCTACTAAGACTGGTGCTACAGCACAGTTTGCAGCTGGCGGAAAAGAAACTAAGAAGAAAGACCTCGCTGGTATCGCTATGAGTTATGGTTATGTATACGTAGCACAGATCGCTATGGGCGCAGACTTCAACCAGACTGTAAAAGCAATTGCAGAGGCAGAGGCTTATCCGGGACCATCTCTGATCATCGCTTACGCTCCATGTATCAACCATGGTATCAAGAAAGGTATGAGCAAAGCTCAGACTGAGGAAGCATTAGCAGTAGAATGTGGATACTGGAATAACTTCAGATTCAATCCTGCAGCAGAAGGTGGCAAGTTCACACTTGACAGCAAAGAGCCTAAACAGGAAGATTACCAGGCATTCCTTGACGGAGAAGTTCGTTACAATGCACTGAAGAGAGCTAATCCGGAAAAAGCAGCTAAACTGTTCGCTAGAAACGAAGCAGAAGCTATGGAAAGATATGCATATCTGAAGAAACTGGTAACTCTGTACGGAGAAGAATAAGAATCAGTTTTAGGAAGATAAAAGGGCGGTTGCGAAAGCGGCCGCTCTTTTTCTTTTCTTGCGTAATTATTTCTTGCCATCTTACATCTATATGAGTATACTTGTTGTTATATGATGTGTAAAAGAGAGGATAATACATGAAAAGAGAGAATTTTGGCTCACGTCTGGGATTTATTCTTGTTTCTGCAGGATGTGCAATTGGAATTGGAAATGTATGGAAGTTCCCATATATGTGTGGAGAGTTCGGAGGAGCAGCATTTATATTGATTTATTTGCTTTTTTTAATAGTTTTGGGGATTCCCGTTCTGGTCTGTGAATTTGCAGTAGGGCGCGCAAGTCGTCACAGTGTTGCTGCGGCATTTGAAATACTGGAACCGGAGGGGACACATTGGCATATTACGAAATGGATTGGCATTATAGGAAGTTATCTCCTAATGATGTTTTATACAACGGTTGGTGGATGGATGATGTATTATTGTTTTCGTAGTGTCAGAGGTGACTTTGTCGGAGCGGATGCAGGTCAGGTGGCGAAAGCTTTTTCGGAAATGCTGGATAATCTTCCAACCATGGCTTTTTGGACTACTCTTATCTGTGTTATCGGCCTTGTGGTTTGTCTGTTTGGAATTCAAAAAGGGATAGAACGTGTTTCGAAGGGGATGATGTCAGCTCTTCTGGTGATTATGGTCGTGCTGGCAGTTCACTCTATTTTTATGGATGGTGCAGTAGAAGGAATCCGCTTTTACCTGGTTCCGGACTTTTCCAGGATGTTGGAAATCGGCATCGGCAATGTGGTATTTGGAGCGATGAGCCAGGCGTTTTTTACGCTTTCTATTGGTATTGGAGCAATGCTGATCTTTGGAAGTTATATGGATGATTCCAGAAGTCTGACTGGCGAGGCAATCAGTATTACGGCACTAGACACATTTGTTGCATTGATGGCAGGGTTTATTATTATTCCTGCGTGTTTTTCATTTGGAATCGAGCCGGGAGCAGGACCGAGTCTGATATTTATTACTATTCCGAATATTTTTGTGCAGATATCAGGCGGCCAGATCTGGGGAGCTTTATTTTTCCTGTTTTTGACATTTGCGGCTTTTTCAACGATTGTCGCAGTGTTTGAGAATATTATTTCGTTTGATATGGATCTGTTTCAGTGGTCCAGAAAAAAGAGTACATTTGTGAGTGCGATTCTGATTATTTTGCTTAGTATGCCATGTGTACTGGGCTTCAATGTATTAGCCGGATTTGAGCCACTGGGAAGCGGTTCGAATATCATGGATCTGGAAGATTTTATAGTATCCAATAATCTCCTTCCTTTGGGAAGCCTGGGGTATGTATTATTCTGTACCGGAAAAAATGGCTGGGGATGGGAACCGTTTCTGAAAGAGGTAAATACCGGAAAGGGAATCCGATTTCCAGCGTTGATGAGAGGGTATACTGCATATATATTGCCACTGATTATCATTGTGATATATTTGAAGGGGTATTATGATAAGTTTGCCGGTATGGGAAAAATGGCAATGAGTATATGGATGGCAATCGCTGTATTGCTTTTGGGATTCGTGCTATGTTGTTCATGGTTATCGGGGAAAAGAAAATCTGATAAGTAGAAAGGACTGGTGTAATAGTTTCGAGATTATTACACCAGTTTTTATGATATTTTTTCTTCGATTTGATCAACTCGTTGTTCCAGATGGGATATTCGACGTTCCAGAAGAGGAATCGTATCAGCATCGAGTTTTATAGTTCTCATTGTTGCTTCCAGACGATCCAGGCGTTCTTCAATACGAGTGAAGTGAAGATTGGTTTTTTCCTGTACCAGATCAACTTCTTTCAGGATTGTGTTTAAAAGATATTGATTATTTGCTTCAAAACGTTCGTCTAGGAAATCCTTGAGCCGAAAATCCTGTTCGACAAATTTCTGATCGAATCTTGCGTCCTGTTCAGCGAATTTCTGATCGAGTAGAACGGTAAGGGATTGTAATAGTTCGTTGTTGGTCATTGTATCACCTCCTGCTACTATTGGTTGTATAAAGATTATATCAGGAAGTATATATAATTTCAATTTTAAAATTAAATTCTAAACATTCTGGAAATTCTGAACTCATTCAAGATATTCATGGCTCCATTGTTTTACATAATTTAAAAATTTGAGTGTTGCAGGAGATCTTGGAAATGTGATCAAAGGGGAACTGGTAGGACGTGAAAACGACGATGAGATCATTGTATTCGAGACGGTTGGAGTGGCAACACAGGATCTGGTGGCTTCAAGAGAGATTTATGATAAAGCAGTGGAAGCAAGCGTAGGAATTCAATGGGGTTAATAGCTGTACAGCAATAGCAGGTTATGTTATTATGTTCTTATATTCTGTCTGAGCTGTGTCTTTCATTGACGGAGAGCAGGAATATCATGTTTGGGAATGATGAAAAAGGAGTATAAGAGATAAGATGACAGTATTAATTGAACAAATTTATGTAATATTATGGGGCGATATTGTATCGATTCCCCTTCCGGGAAGCGAAAGTCTGGGACTTTCGCTTCTGGTTATTTTACTGATACCGACAGGAATTTATTTTACAGTTCGTACCAGATGTCTTCCGATTCGACTGTTCCTGGATATGGTCAGGTCTCTGACAGGGAAAAAGCAGCAGAATAGTGCCCTCTCATCGCTGCAGACGTTGATTGTGTCTACGGCTACAAGGGTTGGAATGGGAAATCTGGTTGGAGTTGTCGCAGCAATATCCGCCGGAGGGGCAGGTGCAGTCTTCTGGATGTGGCTGACAGCACTTCTGGGATCATCGACGGCATTTGTTGAGGCGACGCTTGCACAGCTGCATAAAGAAGAAGATCCGTTATATGGAGGTTACCATGGAGGACCGGCTTATTATATTCATCATTATGCAGAACAGAAGAAGGGAAAAAAGCTGAAACATTCTGTTCTTGCAGTTTTGTTTGCGGTGTCAGGTCTGATCTGTTGGTGCGGAATCAGTCAGGTGATCAGCAATTCTGTTACTTCTGCGTTCGCCAATGCATTTCATATTCCACCGATTTATACGACAGTTCTTCTGGTGATTCTGGCAGCAATTATTGTATTGCGAAAAGATGCTACGGTGAAAGTACTGGATGTTATGGTTCCGGTTATGGCGGGGTGTTATTTCCTGATTACGCTGTTTATTATTGTGACGAATCTTTCACATCTTCCGGTTGTATTCGAAAGAATATTTTCAGAGGCTTTCGGAATCCGACAGGCGGCGGCCGGGGGATTCGGAGCGGTGATCATGAACGGAGTGAAGCGTGGATTGTTTTCCAATGAAGCAGGCTCCGGATCAGCGCCCTGTGCGGCAGCAGCGGCTCAGAGTGATCATCCGGTGGAAATTGGTCTGGTTCAGGCACTTGGGGTTTTTATCGATACAATTGTGATCTGCAGCTGTACAGCAATGATTATGCTTTTGGTTCCGGAAAACGTGACAGATGGACTTGCAGGAATGGATCTTTTGCAGGCAGCCCTACAGTACCATCTTGGAGATTTTGGAGTTGTTTTTATTGCAATTACATTAGGGCTATTCAGTTTTTCCACGTTTATAGGGATTTTGTTCTATGCCAGATCAAATGTTGCTTATCTGTTTGGCAACAAATGGAGTTTCCAGACAGCTTATAAGATCCTTGCGCTGATTATGTTATTTGTCGGAGGACTTGCAGCTTATACAGTTGTATGGGATTTGGGAGATGTAGGAATCGGTCTTATGACAATCTTTAATCTGATTGCCCTGTATGCAATGTCTGGACAGGTGCTTCAGGCACTGAAAGATTATGAATCGAGTAAAAGAATATAGAGGAAACGAAAAGGGACTGCCGTAAAAGACAGATGTTGTTTTTTACGGCAGTCCCTTTTTCCGGGGATACAAACGTATTGTAAAGAAGGTTCTTTTATTGATTAGCTTCGTATGCTGTACGTCGGATATCAGGGATCGCAATCAGTGCAGGATAGAGTATGCAGGCAATGATCAGTCCACCGACTCCCTGAATGATATTGGCAGGTATACTGGCCGCAGCTCCCGAAACACCGTACATAAAGGATTCACACAGGAAATATCCTCCGGCAACCAGGATAATATCTGTCACGCCGCCAAGAATCACTGCGGTATAACGACTTTTTGAAGTTTTACCGATCTTCTGGTAGATGACTCCTGCAATCAGAGCAATCAGACCCTTGATCACAAGTGTGATAGGTACATAGATAAAATATCCGCCGATCAGATCAGCAAGGGCAGATCCGATTCCGCCTGCAACCATTCCCCATACAGGTCCAAGGATCACACCGGATAAGATGACAACTGCGTCACCTGGATGAATGTATCCGTTGGTTCCAGGAGTTGGGATCCGTATAGACATGGTCGCAACACAGGCAAGTGCCGCAAACAGTGCAGTCATTATAATTTTCTTTAAGTTCGTATTCATGGCTCATTCCTCTTTTCTGTTAAGTAATTTTGTGATTGAGGATACTTTACAATAATTCTGGAATGAGATAAAGGGCCAATTATATAAAAAATAACCGATCCAGTTTTTGGAAAAAGAGATTATTATGAAGATAGATGATTTTTACGATACTGACTGGGAGAACATCCCATGTATCGTTTGAATATCTGTCCATAGTAAGCAGGGGTGGAAAATCCGACCATATCAGCGATTTTTGTGATACTTTCTCCGCTCATCAGCAGTGGAAGACTGTTCTGGATTCGAAGAGAAAGCAGATAATCGAATATCGTCATTTTCATGTGTTTTTTAAAGAACCGGCAGCATTCGCTTTTGCAAATGTTAACATGGTCCGCAATATCGTCCAGACAGAGGTCTTCCATGGAATGCTCCTGGACGTAGGACATAATACTGCGGAGACGATCCAGGTGTTTTGGATCAGGAGAGGCATCAGAAGGGATGGAAGAATAATAGTGATAAAGATTCTGCCAGATAGAAGTGAGAAGCATGTGAATCCGGAGCTCATAATCCTGCGGAGGGTCCAGCGATAACTGATAAATTGTCTGAATCTGTTCCAGAACATTCTGCTGCCAGGGTGTCTTTGGATCCAGTTTCAGAGAAGCCCAGGCTTCATTGGAAGTGATAAAATCCATAAATTTTGTCTGAATCAGACTGTTTTCATACCCATAGATAAAGCGGGGATGGAAAGTGACAGAGATGTAATTACAGTCCTGACCGTCCAGCATATACCCTGAATGCAGGGCATTGCAGTTACAGAACAGTCCTTCTCCGGCGGAAAGGATATATTTTTGATCATTTACACAGTATTCCATCTGTCCGGATATGAACCAGGTCAGTTCAATCTCCGGATGCCAGTGCCACATAAAAGAACCCTGCTCATAAAACTGAATTGCTTCGGGACTGATATGGACAGGAAATGAGTAATTTCCGTGTTGCTTGTTTTCTTTCCGGTTTTTTTCTATGTTGATCTGCATAACATCCTCCAAATATGATAATCTCAATATTTTTATATATTTGTCCAATATATTTATTGCTGTATGATTATGTTCTCATTATAATCATAAATTAGATGATATATATATGCAAGGGGAATTCATTGAATGGAGGATAAAAAAGTGAAAGATCAGTTGATTCAGAAATTTGTGAAACTGTATGGAAACGGCGGTGAGATATCTGCTTATTTTGCACCGGGAAGGGTGAATCTGATTGGAGAACACACAGATTATAATGGCGGACATGTATTTCCGTGTGCACTGACACTTGGAACTTATGGAATCGTACGAAAAAGAGAAGATCGAAAGCTGAGATTTTATTCTGTGAATTTTGAAAAAGCCGGGATCATTGAATCGAGTCTGGATGAACTGGTGCCGGAAAAAAAAGCTGGATGGACCAATTATCCAAAGGGAGTGATGTGGGCATTTGAAAAGAGAGGATATCATATTCCGGAAGGAATGGATATTCTGATCTGTGGAAATATTCCAAATGGATCAGGACTGTCATCTTCTGCATCTCTGGAAGTTCTTACAGGAATCATTTTGAGAAATACATTTGGATTTGATGAAGTTTCCATGGTAGATATTGCCCTGATCGGTCAGGATTCTGAGAATAATTTTAACGGATGCAATTGTGGAATCATGGATCAGTTTGCAAGCGCTATGGGTAAGAAAGATCATGCAATCTTCCTGGATACCAATACCTTGCATTATGAATATGCTCCGGTTATTCTGAATGATGCAAAGATTGTAATTGCCAACAGCAAAGTAAAGCATAGTCTGGTGAATTCTGCCTATAACGACAGACGAAATGAATGTGAGACTGCACTGAAGGAACTGAAGGAAGTAACAGAGATTCAGACACTTGGAGATCTTACAGAAGAGGAGTTTGAGACTTATAAACAGGCAATTAAAGACCCGGTAAGAAGAAAACGTGCAAAGCATGCAGTGTATGAGAATCAGAGAACACTGCGGGCGGTAGAAGCGCTTAAGAATCAGGACATAGAGCTGTTTGGACAGCTTATGAATGCATCACATACATCACTCAGAGATGATTATGAAGTTTCCTGTAAGGAGATTGATATTCTGGTTGATCTTGCGCAGGCAATGCCGCATGTATTAGGATCCAGAATTACGGGCGGTGGATTCGGCGGATGTACCGTCAGCATTGTAAAGAATGATACGGTAGAAAAGTTCGTGGATGAGATAGGAAAAGCCTATGAAGAAAAAGTCGGACACAAAGCAGAATTTTATGTCGTAGATATTGGCGATGGAGCAAAAGCCATCTAAAACATCGAAGAAAAGGAGATCGAAACAATGTTATATGAAAATATTAAAAAACTGGTAACCTATGGAATCCAGACCGGACTGACTCCGGAATGCGAACGCATATACACGACAAACCTTCTGCTCGAATTATTTGGGGAAGAAGATTATGAAGATGTTGATATTGATGAAACGCAGATTGATCTTGAAACAGTACTCGCGGCACTATTGGATGAAGCTGTGGAGAGAGGAATCATTGAGAACAGCATTGGATTCCGCGACCTTTTTGACACAAAGATCATGAACTGTCTGGTGCCGAGACCTGCGCAGGTGCAGGAAACATTTGCAAAAAAATATGAAGCTTCTCCGGAAGAAGCAACGAATTATTTTTATAAGTTGAGTCAGGACAGCGATTATATCCGCCGTTACAGAGTGAAAAAAGACATGAAATGGAAAGTAGATTCGGATTATGGCAGGATTGATATCACGATCAATCTCTCAAAACCGGAGAAAGATCCGAAAGCGATCGCTGCAGCAAGAAATGCAAAAGCAAGCAGCTACCCCAAGTGCCTTCTGTGTGTGGAAAATGAAGGATATGCGGGCAGACTGAATCATCCGGCAAGAGAGAATCACCGCATTATTCCGATTACGATCAATGACAGCAAATGGGGATTTCAGTATTCACCTTATGTATACTACAATGAGCATTGTATTGTGTTTAATGGACAGCATGTTCCTATGAAGATAGAAAAAGCAACATTTGTGAAGCTTTTTGACTTTGTGAAAATGTTTCCGCACTATTTTCTGGGATCCAATGCGGATCTTCCGATTGTCGGTGGATCTATTTTAAGCCATGATCATTTTCAGGGAGGACATTATACCTTTGCGATGGCTGAGGCCTCAATTGAAAAGCATGTGACGATTCCCGGATATGAAGATGTGGAAGCAGGAATTGTAAGATGGCCATTGTCTGTTTTGCGTATCAGAAGTAAAGATGAAAAACGTCTGATCAGTCTGGCAGACCACGTGCTGAATGCATGGAGGGGCTATACAGATGAAGATGCATATATCTTTGCGGAGACAGACGGAGAACCACACAATACGATTACTCCGATTGCAAGGAAAAAAGGAGAAATGTATGAGTTGGATCTGACCCTTCGCAATAATATCACAACAGAAGAACATCCTCTGGGAGTTTATCATCCGCATGCACAGTATCATAATATAAAAAAGGAAAATATTGGTCTGATCGAGGTTATGGGGCTTGCAGTGTTGCCTGCCAGATTGAAGGAAGAACTGGAAATTCTGGCAGATTATCTGGTAGAAAAGAAAGATATCAGGAGCAATGAAAAGATTGAAAAACATGCAGAGTGGGCAGAAGCATTTCTTCCGAAATATCCAAAGATTACAGAGGAAAATGTTATGGACATCCTGAAGGAAGAAGTTGGAATTACCTTTGTTCATGTATTGGAGGATGCTGGAGTGTATAAGTGTACACCGGAGGGAAGAGAAGCGTTTATGCGATTTATAAATAGCTTATAATCATCGGATATAAGGTCTGAGCTGGATGCGTATTGTTGATAATAGGATTACCGTAAGTAAAGTGGAAAAAGGGAAATAGATGAGATTGCTGTAAAGGTTCGTGAAATCTTTGCAGCAATTTTTTTGCTGAAAAAAAGGATATAAACATATAGAA
>NZ_JAFBIZ010000066.1 GCF_021531995.1 Faecalicatena contorta | reverse complement strand
AATGTATTGACATTTTCTGTAAAAGGCGTAAAATAAAATTACATTAAGCGCGAGATTTGTGCAAGTATTATTGAAAAATAAAGCCCGATATGAAATAATATTTCACGAAGAAGCGGAAGAAAAAGTTAAGGAGGAAAAAAGATGAAATTTAGCACAATTATGAAAAAGGGTATTGCTGTTGGTCTGATTGGTGTGATGATGGCAGGTCTGGTTGCATGCGGAAGCAAAGAAGAGAGCAGCAGTTCCGACGATGCAAGTGATGAAAGTGGAGAAGCTGTGACATTGCAGTTCCAGCAGTGGTGGGGAGCAGAGCTTCCGGAAGGATATCTGGATGATATCTGCGCAAGTTTCGAAGAAGAGACAGGTATTAAGGTTGAGCTTCTGACAGCTCCTTGGGCTGACACAAAGACAGCTATTACAGCTGGTGCTACAAACGGCACAATCGCTGACATTATCAGTGTTGATGGTGCATGGCTTGCTGAGTTCGTTGATATGGGAATCCTTTCTGACGTAGAAGCAGCTGGTGTTGATACAAGTATCGTTGGTGATGTGTGGAAAGTGGACGGAACAGGATACGTTGTACCGGTTCTTAACTTTACATATCCAATGTATGTAAACATGGACATTCTTGAGGCAGCTGGTGTTGAAGCAATTCCTACAACATGGAGCGAACTGATCGATGCATGTAAGAAGATCACAGATGCTGGATATTCAGCATTCGCTTTAAACCTTGGAACAACAAATGCAAATGGTATCCAGAATGTATTTGGTGGAACAGGATGGGCATCAGGAATCAAGTTAAAAGACGATGATGGAAATTATGTAGTAGATGGTAACGAAGAACTTGCTTCTCTGGCTGAGTTATTCAAAACTCTGTATGACGATGGATCTTTATATCCAGGTATGAGCACACTGGAAGAGTCTGAGATGACAAGTAACTTTGCAGCTGGCAACTGTGCATTTACACTTGCTTCTGCAGCAACAATGAGCCAGTTCACAGATGTTAATTTTGAAGCTACAACAGTTCCTGTAAAAGATGGTTACGAAGGACAGAGTGGTATCTGCTATGCAAGCTGGGCAGTAGGTATCACAGAGAACTGCGAACATAAAGAAGAAGCAGCTAAATTCATCAACTACCTGCTTGGCGGTATTGATGGAAAAGATGGATCTGCATCTGCTGGATTAGCAGCTACAATGTCTGCATTCCCGAACAGCACAGTTGCTGAGCCGGATTACAGCGAAGCTCCAGAGCAGTTCCAGGCATTCTATGAACTGTACAAAGAGAACTATGTAATCAACGAATACATTGGTCTGCCAAACGCTTCTGATGTTATGACATCTATGACAAACGATCTTGTATTGTATCTGGAAGGTGATCTGGACTGCGATACAATGTTAGCAAACTGGCAGGGATATCTCGACGCAGCAGGAGAATAATATAGCTAATATAATTGTAACTATAAGAAATGGGGTCGGGGCTTGGCCCCATTTCTTTATTAAGTAAGACTTAATGTTAACGTATCTTTTGGAGGGATTCATTTTGAAATTATTAGGAAAGAAAACTGTACCATACAGATATCTCGCTCCGACATTAATTTTGATGATTGTATTCCTGGTAATACCTATTGGTATGGTAGTAAGTTACTCTTTCGTAGACAAAGCGGTTGTTTCAAAAAATCCGGCATTTGTCGGACTGGCAAATTACAAAGAGCTGTTTGCGAACAGCCAGTTCTGGAATGCAGTGTCTAATACCATTATCTTCGTGGTAGTAAGTGTAGTTGCGCATCTGGTAATCGGAATGATCTTTGCAATGCTTCTGAATTCAAAGTATTTCAAAACAAGAACAAAGACGATTGCGCGTGTATTTTACATACTTCCCTGGGTATTTACAGCATCAGTTGTTGCGATCTTATGGAAATTGATGTTACAGCCATCCGGAATTGTAGATTATCTGTTGTCATTTTTGCCACAGGTATCTCGTAACACAGAGTGGTTGAGTTCAAAGGATATTGCATTGGCAGTTATCTGTTTTATCAATATCTGGTGTGGTTATCCATTCTATATGATCAGTATTCTGGCGGGTCTGCAGGGAATCTCCGGTGATTTGTACGAAAGTGCTGCTATTGACGGAGCAACTGCAGTAAAGAGCTTCTTCCACATCACGCTTCCACAGTTGAAACCGATTCTGATCAGTATCGCAATGCTGGACTTTATCTGGACATTACAATCTTTCAACGTTATCTGGATGCTGACTGGAGGCGGACCGGTTAACTCTACAGAAATGCTGAGTATATTCATTTACAAACTGGCATTCCAGAAGGTAGATTATAGTATGGCATCTACAGCAGCTACCGTATTGCTGATTGTATGTATCTTTATTGCTATATTCTATGTAAGACAGCAGAAGAAAGTGAGGGAATAAAGAATGGTTGGTAGTTATAAAAGATGGGTGAAGGTTGTATTATCTATTCTTTTAGTGATTGGCGGCTTATTTGCAGCTTTCCCGATTTTCTGGATGTTCTGTTGTTCTCTGAAGGACAACTCTGCAATCTTTGCATGGCCGCCGAAGTTTTTTGATGATACAGCCAGCCTGTCATCATTTATTGCAGTCCTTACGGATTCTACGAAAGTAAGATTTTTTATCAACAGTTATATCGTATCAGGATGTGTTGTACTGGTAACGCTGTTCATTGGTATTCTGGCGGCTTACGCGTTCAGTCGTTTTGATTTCCCGGGAAAGGGAATCTTCAATTCACTGATTGTAAGTGTGCAGGCAATTCCGCCGATCGTACTTTTGATTCCTTATATGGGTATGATTGTTGCTCTGAAATTGTTTAATACGTATTTCGCATTAATCTTGACTTATTTGATAACAACACTTCCGTACTGCATCTTGATGATGACCGGATATTTTGATACACTGTCTAGGGAGCTTGATGAAGCGGTAATGATCGACGGTGGATCCAGATGGAAGGCATTGTGGTCTGTACTGGTTCCGATTTCTCTTCCGGGTATGGTTTCTGTAGGTATGTATACCTTCATGCAGGCATGGAACGAGTATCTGTTCGCGCTTGCATTGACACAGACAACAAATATGCGTACGGTACCTATTGGTATCAACTTGTTGATGGGACAGCATGCGTACGATTGGAGCCAGATGATGGCGATGAGCGTGTTGGGATCCATTCCAGTATTAATCTTGTTTATCTTCTTCCAGAAATACTTTATTGCCGGTATGTCTTCCGGTGGTGTAAAGGGTTAAGGGAAGCAGACAATATATTCAACACATTTATAAGAAAAGAGGATATTTATTATGTTAATGAACATGAAAGAATTACTTGCTGTAGCTAATGAACACAACTTTGCCGTTCCTGCATTCAATATCAGTGACTACAATATGTTTAACGGCATTATTGAGGCATCTGAAGAGAAAAACGCACCTGTAATTATCGCAATCCATCCGGATGAGTTAAGCCATACAACAACAGAGATGGTAAAAGGAATTATTGACAGAATAAATAAATCATCCGTTCCTGCAGTTATCCATCTTGATCATGGCGCTTCTTATGAGCAGGTTATCACAGCAATCCGTGCAGGATTTACTTCTGTTATGATTGATGCATCCAGCCAGCCATACGAAGGAAATGTTGCTACATGCCAGAAGGTATGTGAGGCGGCACACGCAGTAAACGTATCTGTAGAAGGTGAGTTGGGAACAATCGGAAATACAGACTCTGTAGAAACTACAGCACCGGATGAAATCTTATATACAGATCCACAGCAGGCAAAAGACTTTATCGAGAAAACAGGAATTGACTGCCTGGCAATCGCTATCGGAACCTGCCACGGAATTTATCCAAAGGATAAGAAGCCAGAGCTTCGTATTGATATTCTGGATGAAATTAAGAAGGTTGTTGATGCACCATTGGTACTTCACGGAGGATCTTCCAACAAGGATTCTGAGATTGCAAAATCTGTAGAGCATGGTGTAAACAAGATCAATATCTCCAGTGATATTAAAGCTGCTTACTACGCAAAAATGCGTGAAGTTTTGAAAGATGAATCTCTTCGTGAGCCAAATCAGATTCAGCCACCATGTGTAGAAGCAATGAAAGAAGTAGCTTATCAGAAGATCGACCTGTTCCAGGCTGCTGGAAAAGCTGCTCTTTACTAAGATTAAGGAGATTACACCATGAATGAAAGAATAGCATTAGGATTTCATACATGTGTAGATTATGAGCTGGTATGGGATACACATACCGTCGAAGAACAGATAAAAGCATTTGATATCCATGCAGATGAGTTGAAACTGGATATCGAAGTGAAAACAGAACGTGACATATGGGTTGCATGTCTCGCATTTCTGCGGGCGGGTATCGGGGGCGAGATGGTCCCCGACACCTGCGAAGCTTGTGTGGACTTCGCAAACCATTTTCAATATAAGGTCACATTAGGCGGTACGCCTACACGTGCGGCGATCATTCTCGACAAGCTCGGGTATGACAGTGTTCTTCAGACCAGCTGTTATAATGAACATGTGAAACGTCTGATGCCGGAACGTGTCCGTGTACTTCCGGGAGTGGCAGAGGACCATGATGAAATCTATCCGCACATTGTACTTCAGTGTTCAGGTGGAGTGAAAATTCAGGCCAATGACATTGAGTTTGTTACACCGAGGGAGAATCGCCTCCTGATTTCAAGAGATATCGACAGTCTGTATATGCCTGTCCTGGATGAAGAGTTCGGCAGGATGATTACGGATGCAGAAGTATTTCTTCTGGGATGTTTCAGTGAGATTCTGGAAAAGGATGTACTGGTTGATCGTGTGGGGAAGACGAAAGCATTGTTGTCACACCTGCCGCAGGATGCAATGGTTGTTCTGGAAGATGGATGTTATGTAAAAAAAGACTTCCGTTATTATGTGCATGAGCAGCTTGCACCGGTAACTGATGTGCTCAGTATGAATGAGGATGAGCTGCAGGAGTATATCGGAAAATCAATTAATATCCTGGATCCGGAAGCAGTACGTGATGCGGTAGAGTATGTATATGAAAAATCAGGAATTAAGATGATTCTGGTTCATTCTGCCGCATGGGCATTGGCATATGGAGAGAATGCAAAGGTAATGCGCCAGTCTCTGGAGGGCGGAGTTACAATGGCATCGACCCGATTCCGCATCGGTGATGGATTTACTACAGAAGATTATGAAGAGACAAAGAGCATTCCTGGAAAAGCAGACAGTATTGTGTTCTGTGAAAAACTCAGAGAAATGCTCGGCGAGCGTATCTACTGTATTCCTTGTAAAGATTTAAGCTACGTAGAACACCCGACGGTAGTTGGCCTTGGAGATTCTTTTGCAGGAGGACTTCTGCCGGGACTTCTGAAAGAAAACAGAGAATAACAGACAGCATACAAGAGGAGACATTATGTACGAAAAAGTTGGAAATATTTTAAAAATGGCACAGGAAAGCAACACATCAGTAATTTCTTTTATCTGTCAGGATTATGTAATGGCAAGATCTGTAGTATACGCTGCGGAAGCAACGAATACACCTGCACTTGTAATGTTATATCCTGAACATGTGACGATACAGCATACAACAGGTTTTGCCGGATATGCAGCTATGGTAAAAGAACTGGCAAATGAAGTGAAGGTGCCGATCGGACTTCATGCCGATCATGATTTCAGTTATGATGCTATCATGAACACGATCAATGCAGGTTTTGAGTCTGTTATGATGGATGGTTCCATGAATGATCTGGACAAAAATATTGCCGTTACAAAGCAGGTTGTAGATAAAGCTCATGCACTGGGTGTTCTTGTAGAAGGAGAGATCGGACATGTAGGACTGGCCGCTGACTCAGATAATTCAAAAGAAGATCTCTATACAAAGGCTGATGCTGCAGAAAAATTCTGCAGAGAAAGCGGTGTGGATTCTCTTGCAGTGTCCATTGGTAACGCACATGGTGAGTACAAGGAGACTCCGCATCTGGATATTGCACGCCTGGAGGAGATTCACGCAGCTACGAATGTGCCGCTGGTACTTCACGGCGGAAGTGGTATTCCGGACGATCAGCTGCTGGTAGCTTTCTCCAAGGGAATCAATAAATTCAATCTTGGTACGGAGTTCTTAGGAAAGTATTATGATGCGGTAGCTGCTTTTGCAAAAGAGAATATGGACAATCCGGATCCGGTTAAGATTATTAATATGCCGGAATATGTACAGTCCAGACTTCAGCCGTATCTGGAAGAGCGTATGAGAACATTGTGCCACTTCTAAACCAGGGAAGCGTCCCGGAACAGCAGTCTCAGAGATTATAGAAAATTTCACCTTACAAAACTGTCATATTGTGGTAAAATAAGTATGGTATTATATAACCGATATTGATATACTGGGGTGTGGGAGATTGGAGAAAGATAATATACTGGACAAAGAAGTCCTTGAAGTTGTGAAGGAGAGGTATGACGATATTTTTTCTGCGGAAAAGAAAGTGGCGGATTTTGTCTTGAGTAATCCGCAGAAAGTGGTGGATTCCAATGTGTCTGAACTGGCGAAGCAGAGTGGAGTAAGCGATGCTACCGTGGTTCGGATGTGCCATCATATCGGCTACTCTGGATATTATCAGTTTCGTATTACATTGGCGAGGGATCTTGGGAAAAAACAGTATGGGGATATGGTGATCCCCAAAAGTAAAGATGCTGTTGAAAAGGTGTTTCAAGGATATGCTGAGAATATGCTTGCAATTGGAAAGCAGATTGATACAGAGAACATGTGGAACTGTGTGAATTTGATAAAGACATGTAAGACGGTACATGTTATTGCAATTGGTAATACCAATGTACTGGCTCAATACATGGGATTCCGACTGGGACGTCTGGGTATCAGATGTACCTATGGACTGGCGGCAGAATATTTTATGAATCATGTTAATCTGGCAAGTAAGGAAGATATTTTAATTGCGATCTCAAAGTCAGGAACATCCAAGCCGGTGATTCTGGGAATGGAACTGGGAAAAGAAAAAGGGCTGAAAATGATAGCCATAACATCACACGTGCAGTCGCCGGTGTCAAAACTTGCGGACTACGTGCTGTTATCTTCGGGAAAGGCAGATCCTTTTAATTACTATAAGGAATATGCACACCTGAATGTCATGGCAGTAATTGATGCGCTGTTGAATTTTATTACGAATGAAGAACTGATTAAGACAAAGCAGGCTGACAAGCCGGAGATGATCTTATCGGGATATAAGTTGTAAATTGAAATACGGAAAACTCCGTCTGTTTGCGGGGAATGAGAAAAATAAAAACAGCAGGGATTTCATGAACAGAAGTTGGGCATGATAATGCCCTGCTGTTTATATATCAGTCATGTAAGAAAAGGAGATATCATTATGAAACGTTCAAGAATTAATCAGGTTATTAAAGACATGGAGCAGCTGATCAATGAGCACAGATTTGAGATCCCTCCATTTGCAAAGTGGACAGCAGAAGAATGGAACAGCATAGGACATGAATATGATGAAATCCGTGATAACAAACTGGGGTGGGACATTACTGATTATGGTCTTGGTAAGTTCGACGAAGTTGGATTCGCGCTTCTTACCATCCGTAACGGCAATCAGAAGATGCCGGAGAAATACCCGAAGACATATGCAGAGAAGCTTTTGATGTTATATGAAGGACAGACGGCACCGCTGCATTATCACGTGTCCAAGATGGAGGATATCATCAATCGTGGCGGAAATGATATCTACATTACTGTATACAATGGAACACCGGAGATGGAAAAACTGGATACAGATGTTGAGATCTTCAAGGATGGGAAAAGAGAAACTGTTCCGGCAGGAACCAAGGTGCTTCTGAAACCGGGAGAGAGTATCACAATTACACCATATCTGTATCATGACTTTGTGGTGCCGCAGACCGGCGGATCTGTTCTTCTTGGAGAAGTATCTATGTGCAATGATGATGAGAATGATAACTTCTTCTACGAGAGAATGGGAAGATTCCCGACAATCGAAGAAGATGAGCCTGCATATCGTCTGCTGTGTACGGAATATCCGGATGCAAAATAACAGGAGGACTCGTTGTGAATTTTGATATTAGTAATTCCTGTATATCTGTAAAAATCTCCGATACTGGTGCGGAACTTCAGTCGATTGTAAAAGATGATGTGGAATATCTGTGGGACGGAGATAAAGAATACTGGCCGGAAAGAGCACCTGTGCTCTTTCCTTATGTCGGACGTTTTACGGACGGAACATATACACTTGGTGGCCGTGAATATCATATGGATATTCATGGATTTGGAAGAAAACTTCCATACAAAGTGATAGAGTATGATCAGGAGCATATCGTCTTCGAACTGGAAGATACTGAGGAGACGTTTGAATCCTATCCGTATCATTTTCTGCTACGGATTATCTACAGATTGGAAAATAATCGGATTCTTGTTGAATATCTGGTAGAAAACCGGTCCGAAGAGATGATGTATTTCGGCATTGGTGGACATCCGGGGTTTCAGGTTCCGCTGGAGGATGGACTTGCATTTTCTGATTACTACCTTGAATTCTCCGGAATCGGACGTCCGGACAGAGTGGGGCATACGCCTGCCTGCTTCTTAAGTGGAATGAATAGTGAGTTCCCGCTGGAAGATGGAAGAAAGATCAGAATGCATCATAATATGTTTGATGATGATGCAATTGTCCTTCAGAATATGAGCAATGAAGTGACATTAAAATCTGATCGGGGAACAAGAAGCGTGACAGTCTCTTATCCGTCTATGGCATATCTGGGATTTTGGCACGCACCAAAGACGGAAGCACCTTATATCTGCATTGAACCGTGGACCTCTCTGCCGTCCAGACAGGATGTGGTGGAAGAGTTCAGCAACAAGAGCGATCTGGTACGACTTGGAGCAGGCAAGACTTATAAAAATCAGTGGAGCATTACCATCCGTTAGATGACGGGAATACCTTTCTCCTTGTTTTTTTCGCGTTAATGATATATAATGGAAAAAGCAAATAAATATGTCGTGTCAATGTAGTGATTTTCATGACTAGGAATTGGAGGAATACAATTATGTTAGTATCAGCAAAAGAAATGCTTGATAAAGCGGTAGCAGGCCATTACGCAGTAGGACAGTTCAATATTAACAACCTTGAGTGGACAAAAGCTATTCTTCTTACAGCAGAAGAGTGTAAGTCTCCTGTTATTCTTGGGGTATCTGAGGGTGCAGGAAAGTATATGACAGGATTTAAGACAGTAGCAGCTATGGTTGCAGCTATGATCGATGATCTCGGAATTACAGTTCCGGTTGCTCTTCATCTGGATCATGGTACTTATGATGGATGTTATAAATGTATTGAAGCCGGCTTCTCTTCCATTATGTTTGACGGATCCAAGTATCCAATCGAAGAGAACGTTGCAAAGACAAAAGAACTGATTGCAGTATGTAAAGAAAAAGGATTATCACTGGAAGCTGAAGTTGGTGCTATCGGCGGAGAAGAAGACGGAGTCATCGGACAGGGTGAATGTGCTGATCCTAACGAGTGTAAGATGATCGCGGATCTTGGCGTTGACATGCTGGCAGCAGGTATCGGTAACATTCATGGAAAATATCCGGCTAACTGGGCAGGATTAAGCTTTGAGACTCTGGATGCAATTCAGCAGCTGACAGGTGATATGCCACTGGTTCTCCACGGCGGAACAGGAATTCCAGAGGATATGATCAAGAAAGCAATCGATCTTGGAGTTGCAAAAATCAATGTTAATACAGAATGCCAGCTGGCTTTTGCAGATGCTACACGTAAGTATGTAGAAGCTGGAAAAGACCTGGAAGGAAAAGGATACGATCCTCGTAAATTATTGAAACCAGGTTTTGAAGCAATCAAAGAAACAGTAAAAACGAAGATGGAATTATTCGGTTCTGTTGGAAAAGCTGAATAATTAGTGAAAATTTTTACTTGCCTTTTTAAACTGTTTGAGGTATACTAACTGGCATAGAAAGAACAAAGGCGTTCCAGCTCAGGTTGGAGTGCCTTTTTCCAGTTATTCTTCATGGTCATACGGAAGAATAACTCTCTATAATACATAATAAGAAAGGAAACGAGGAGACATGAGTGAAGCATTTAATGTAGCCGATATTTTTGGCGAGGACGTATTTAATGACACTGTGATGCAGGAGCGTCTTCCAAAAAAAGTCTACAAAGATCTGAAAAAAACCATTGAAGAAGGTAAGGAGTTAGACCTTGCCACAGCAGATGTAATTGCACACGAGATGAAAGAATGGGCAATTGAGAAAGGGGCTACGCATTATACTCACTGGTTCCAGCCTCTTACCGGCGTGACTGCTGAGAAGCACGATTCCTTTATCTCCGCTCCACTGCCAAGTGGAAAGGTATTGATGAGCTTTTCTGGAAAGGAACTGATCAAAGGAGAGCCAGATGCATCATCCTTCCCATCCGGAGGACTTCGTGCAACGTTTGAAGCAAGAGGATATACAGCATGGGATTGTACCTCTCCTGCATTTGTAAGACATGATGCAGCAGGTGCAACGCTTTGTATTCCAACAGCCTTTTGCTCTTATAAGGGTGAGGCGCTTGACCAGAAAACTCCTCTTCTTCGTTCCATGCAGGCAATCAATGAGCAGTCTCTGAGACTGATCCGTCTGTTTGGAAATACAACATCTAAGAAAGTTACTCCTTCTGTAGGACCAGAGCAGGAATATTTCCTTGTAGATGCTGAGAAATTTTTACAGAGAAAGGACCTGATCTATACCGGTCGTACATTGTTTGGTGCAATGCCTCCAAAGGGACAGGAATTAGATGATCATTATTTTGGAACGATTCGTCAGAGAATCGCCGGATTTATGAAGGATGTTAATGAAGAACTCTGGAAAGTCGGAGTATCTGCAAAGACACAGCATAACGAAGTGGCACCGGCTCAGCACGAGCTTGCTCCGATCTATGCAGAAGCAAACGTAGCTGTAGACCACAACCATCTGGTAATGCAGACATTAAAGAGAGTTGCATGCAAGCATGGTATGAAGTGCCTGCTTCATGAGAAACCGTTTGCAGGAGTCAATGGTTCCGGTAAACATGATAACTGGTCTCTGACTACAGATGATGGAAAGAACCTGCTTGATCCGGGCAAGACGCCTCACGAAAATGTGCAGTTCCTTCTGGTACTTACCTGTATTCTGAAGGCAGTAGATGAACATGCAGATCTTCTGCGTGAATCTGCAGCAGATCCGGGAAATGATCACAGACTGGGAGCAAATGAAGCACCACCGGCAATCATCTCCGTATTCCTTGGCGAGCAGCTTGAGGATGTGCTGGATCAGCTGATCAGCACCGGTGCAGCTACACACAGTCTGAAGGGCGGTAAGCTGGAGACAGGCGTAAGTACTCTGCCGGATCTTGCAAAAGATGCGACAGACCGTAACAGAACATCACCATTTGCATTTACAGGTAATAAATTTGAATTCCGTATGGTAGGTTCCCGTGATTCTATTGCAGGACCAAACGTTGTATTGAATACCATCGTTGCAGAAGCATTTGCAGAGGCGTGTGATGTACTGGAAAATGCAGAAGATTTTGATGCTGCAGTACATGATCTGATCAAAAAGTATGCGACAGATCATCAGCGTGTGGTATTTAACGGTAATGGATATTCTGATGAATGGGTAGAAGAAGCTGAAAGACGTGGACTTCCAAATATCAAATCCATGGTTGAGGCAATTCCTGCGCTTACAACAGAAAAGACTGTATCCATGTTTGAAAAATTCAAAGTATTTACAAGAGCTGAGCTTGAGTCCCGTGCGGAGATCAAGTACGAGAACTATTCTAAGGCAATCAATATTGAGGCACGTACTATGATCGATATGGCAAGCAAGCAGATCATTCCGGCTGTAATCAAGTATACGAAATCTCTTGCAGATACCGTTGTAGTTGTAAAACAGGCAGGTGCAGATGCGTCCGTACAGGCAGAGCTTCTCACAGAGATCTCCGGACTTCTTGCTGAGGCTAAGAAAGCACTGGAAGAACTGATCGTGATCACGGATAAGGCAGCAGAGATGGAAGAGGGAGCAGATCAGGCAAAATTCTATCACTTTGATGTAGTGCCTGCAATGGCAGCTCTCCGTGCTCCTGTAGATAAACTTGAGATGATCGTAGATAAGGAAGCATGGCCAATGCCTTCTTATGGCGATCTGATGTTCGAAGTATAATCAGTTAAGAAATACGTTAGAAAAATTTAAGAACCCCGGACTTGGAATGGTTATGTGAATATGCTATTCTAAGTTCGGGATATTTTATATCAGGAGGACATCCATGACGAAAATAGTATTTCTGGACAAACTGAAAAAAGCATTAGGCAACGATCTGCCGGGGGCTGTCGTTCAGGAGCATGTGAATTATTATCATAATTATATTAATGAAGAGATTGGAAAAGGCAGAAGTGAAGCAGAAGTTATTCGCGAACTTGGCGATCCATGGGCAATTGCCAGGAACATCATTGCTTCAGAAGAGATTAAAGGGAATGCAAAAGAAACATATGACAGTTATGAACCAGAGCGTCAGGCGGATCATACATGGAATCGGAATACAGCTGTACACGTATTTGGAATAGATAGTTGGTGGAAGAAGCTGCTGCTCATACTGGGAGTGATCGGAGTATTTCTGGTGATAGGAGCCGTCATTGGCGGGCTGATCTCTCTTCTCATGCCTTTGATTCCTGTGTTGATCGTAATCTGGCTCGTAATTCGTGTACTGAACAGACGACGATGAAGAATGAAGTAACCGGAAACGGAATAATGGAGCAAAAAAAGATCGATGGGGGAGCCATCGATCTTTTGAGGGGAGTATAAATAATTAATAAGGGGTTGTAGAAAGTTTTCTTTCTACATGATTCAGTATAATATAGCAGAAAATAAACAGCAAGAAAAATATTAAAAAAAACTTAATATATTTGTTTTTTTATTTTTGCGGGAAATAGCACATAAAAATTCCGAAACAGGACAGAATATGTCTTGTAACAAAATTGATTAGGAGGAATTGATATGGCTAAGAATTATAGTTCATCTAACAGCAGCCAGAATGCATCCAATAAGAATGCATCTGACAGAAACGCATCTGACATGAACTCAACGAACAGAAGTGCATCTAATAAGAATGCATCTCAGAATTCAACAAACAGAAATGCATCCAATAAGAATGCATCTCAGAGTTCAACCAACAAAAATTCATATAACACAGGCAACGAAAGTAATCATTATTAAGACGACGACAGGAGTGCAAGGGACATGCAGATATGCATGTCCCTTGCGCTGTCGGCGATATTATGATATAAGTAAAGATAGCAAAAATGAAAGCACATATGGAGAACAGAATGAAAAAAACAGAATTGATCGCGCCGTGTCATTTTGGTCTGGAAGCGGTGTTGAAAAGAGAAATACAGGATCTGGGATATGAAATATCGGAAGTGGAAGATGGGAGAGTAACATTTTACGGAGATGCAGAAGCTGTCTGTCGTGCAAATGTTTTTTTGAGGACGGCGGAGAGAATCCTGTGGAAAGTAGGAGATTTTCGGGCGGAGACATTTGACGAGCTGTTTGAAAAGACCAGAGCACTTCCGTGGGAAGAGTTTATTCCGAAAGACGGGAAATTCTGGGTTGCCAAGGCTGCTTCCGTCAAGAGCAAGCTGTTCAGTCCTTCAGACATTCAGTCTATTATGAAAAAAGCAATGGTGAGAAGGATGGAGGAACACTATCATATGAAGTGGTTTCCGGAAGATGGTGCCTCCTATCCTGTGAGGGTGTTCTTGAAAAAAGATATTGTGACGGTTGGAATCGATGCATCCGGTGTGTCTCTTCACAAAAGAGGATATCGAGAGGTGGCGGGAAAGGCACCGATCACGGAGACGCTGGCAGCGGCGCTCATCATGCTGACTCCATGGCACAAAGACAGAGTGCTGGTAGATCCGTTCTGCGGAAGCGGAACATTTCCAATTGAAGCTGCCATGATGGCGGCAAACATTGCACCAGGGATGAATCGAAGCTTTACGGCAGAGACATGGACGAATCTGATCCCGAAAAAGTTGTGGTATGATACGATAGATGAGGCGAATGATCTGATTGATGATCAGATTGATACTGATATACAGGGATATGATATTGACGGTTCTGTGATTAAGATTGCAAGGCGTAATGCAAGAGAAGCCGGAGTAGATCATCTGATCCATTTTCAGGAGCGTGATATCAAAGATCTGAGTCATCCGAAAAAGTATGGATTTATTATCACAAATCCACCTTACGGGGAGAGACTGGAAGATAAAAAAGATCTTCCGGAATTGTATGGAACGTTCGGAGAGAGCTTTAAACGTCTGGATACATGGTCTGCGTACATGATTACTTCTTATGAGGATGCAGAACGGTATTTTGGGAGAAAAGCTGATAAAAACCGAAAGATATATAATGGAATGCTGAAAACGTACTATTATCAGTTCCTCGGACCACGTCCGCCGAAGCAGAAGAAAACAGACAGATAGAATGAAAGGAAGTACCATGATGGAAAAGATCATATTTGCAACCGGAAATAAAAATAAGATGATAGAGATTAGAGCAATTCTAAGTGATCTCGGTGTAGAGATTCTGTCTCAGAAGGAGGCGGGAATCCATGCGGATGTAGTAGAGGATGGCACAACTTTTGAAGAAAATGCGCTGATTAAGGCAACGGAGATTGCAAAGATTGCTGCAAAAATGCCTGAATACCAGAATGCAGTCGTCCTGGCAGATGACTCTGGATTGGAGATTGATTACCTGAATAAAGAACCCGGCATCTATTCAGCGCGCTATATGGGAGAAGATACTTCTTATGATATTAAGAATCAGTCGTTGATTGACCGTCTTGACGGGGTTGCGGATGAACAGAGAACCGCAAGATTCGTGTGTGCAATTGCAGCAGCATTTCCAGATGGTTCGAATGCAGTGGTACGTGGAACCATGGAAGGACGAATCGGACATGAGATCGCCGGAGAGAATGGATTTGGGTATGATCCGATCTTTTTCCTGCCGGAGTATGGATGTACCAGTGCGGAGCTGTCTCCGGAAAAGAAAAATGAACTGAGCCATCGTGGAGAGGGTTTAAGGAAAATGAGAGCCATCCTGAGTAAGAAGGCAGAGAATGTGAATAATAAGTGAGGTCCATATGAAAATACTGATTGTAAGTGATACACACAGGCAGCACAGAAATCTGGAAAAGGCGATTGAAAAAGAACGCCCGTTTGATATGCTGATTCATCTGGGAGACGTAGAAGGCGGAGATGATTATATAGCCGCTCTCGCAGAATGTCCGACGTATTTTGTGCGTGGAAATAATGATTTCTTTTCGGATCTCCCGGCAGAGGATGAGCTTATGGTAGAGGGATACCATATATTCATTACTCACGGACATGCATATTATGTGTCTATGGGAGAAGAACGTCTGATACAGGAAGCCAAAGAGAGGGGCGCAGACATTGTAATGTATGGGCATACCCACAGACCTGCATGCAGAAAAGATGAGAATCTGCTGATTCTGAATCCGGGAAGCATGTCCTATCCGAGGCAGGAGGGGAGACGGCCGAGTTATATGGTGATGCATATTGATGAACAGAGAAGGGTGGAAGTGATACAGGAATATTTATAAGACAGTAAAATTTCCGAAAATAAAAAAAATAAAAAAAGTTGTTGACAAGCTGGGGTGGTTCGGATATAATAAGTCATGTGTCACGGAGAAAACTGCTTGATACAGAAAATAAAACCGGGGTGTGGCTCAGCTTGGCTAGAGCGCCTGGTTTGGGACCAGGAGGTCGCAGGTTCAAATCCTGTCACCCCGATCTGATATGCGGGTGTAGTTCAATGGTAGAACACCAGCCTTCCAAGCTGGATACGTGGGTTCGATTCCCATCACCCGCTTTCTTAAAGCCTGTAAGCTTTAAGATGAGTAGTTCTAAGGAGCTAGTCTTATGAGTCTGTAGCTCAGCTGGATAGAGCAACGGCCTTCTAAGCCGTAGGTCGAGGGTTCGAATCCCCCCAGGCTCGTTAGAACCACACAATTGAATATGGTGGTACTTAGTTGGACAGGATAGTTCGATAAGTAATATATATGGTGGGTATGGTGCAGTTGGTTAGCGCGCCAGATTGTGGTTCTGGATATCAAGGGTTCGAGTCCCTTTACCCACCTTTTTTTCTTTTATTGGGCTATCGCCAAGCGGTAAGGCACAGGACTTTGACTCCTGCATTCGTTGGTTCGAATCCAACTAGCCCAGCTATTATGGGCGTGTAGCTCAGGTGGTAGAGCACTTGACTTTTAATCAAGTTGTCCGGGGTTCGAATCCCCGCACGCTCACTTTATAAAATAGCGTAAATCCGGTATTTCAAGGATTTGCGTTATTTTTTTATTACAGGCTGGTGACAGTGTCTCTGAAGTAGGCTTCAGGGCGGTAATGGATACGAAAGAGCCACTGGTTTTATAATGCATTTAATTCGGAATAAGTAGATATTT
>NZ_JAFBIZ010000065.1 GCF_021531995.1 Faecalicatena contorta | reverse complement strand
ATATATTAGTATAATACATGAAAATCCGCATTTCGCACGAAAGGCACTTTGTTTCGTTGTGAAAAGTGCATATTGAAAAGAGTGGAGGAGATAGATATGATATCTAATCAAATACTTCAAAGTACAATTGAAGGATTGAAAGGAATTACAAGGATTGATTTCTGTGTAATGGATACGGACGGGAAATCCCTTGCAAGTACGTTTCCGGATGAAGAAAATTATGCAGGAGAAGTAGTTTCTTTTGTGGAATCTCCGGCAGACAGTCAGGTCGTGCAAGGATATCAGTTTTTTAAGATTTTTGATGAGCATCAGCTGGAATACATTCTTCTTGCAAATGGTGGCAGTGATGATGTCTACATGGTTGGAAAGATTGCAGCTTTCCAGATCCAGAATCTTCTGGTTGCTTATAAAGAACGATTTGATAAAGATAATTTTATAAAAAATCTGTTGCTTGATAATCTGCTTCTGGTAGATATATATAATCGTGCCAAAAAATTACATATTGACACAGAAGTAAGACGTGTTATCTTTATTATTGAAACAAAGCATGAAAAAGACAGTAATGCGCTGGATAATGTCCGTAACCTTCTGGGAAATCGTATCAAAGATTTTGTGACTGCTGTTGATGAGAAGAATATTATCGTTGTAAAGGAACTGGAGCCGGGTGACGGTCATGTAGAACTGGAAAAGGCAGCTCAGAATATGTATGAGCTTTTGAAAGAAGACGGGGAAGAAGATATTCTGATCGCATACGGAACGGTTGTAAATGATATTAAGGAAGTATCAAAGTCATATAAGGAAGCAAAGCTTGCCTTGGATGTTGGCAAGATCTTTTTTGGAGAGCGAAATGTGATCGCATACAGTGCGCTTGGGATCGGGCGTCTGATTTATCAGCTGCCGATTCCGCTCTGTAAGATGTTCATACGCGAGATTTTTGAGGGGAAATCTCCGGATGATTTTGATGAGGAGACATTGACAACGATTAACAAGTTCTTTGAGAACAACCTGAATGTGTCAGAGACGTCCAGACAATTGTATATTCATCGTAATACGCTGGTTTATCGACTGGATAAGCTCCAGAAGAGTACCGGTCTTGACCTGCGGGTGTTTGAAGATGCCATTACTTTTAAGATTGCGCTTATGGTTGTAAAATATATGAAGTATATGGAGTCGTTGGAGTATTAATAATTAGGAGGACAGTATGATTGAACTAAAAGACGTGAAGAAAGAGTACTCAAAAGGGGTTGCAGCACTGAATGGAATAAACCTGAAGATTGAACAGGGAGAGTTTGTGTTTATCGTAGGTGACAGTGGATCCGGGAAGTCCACATTGATCAAGCTGATCATGAAAGAACTGGAGCCTACGTCTGGAACGATTGTTGTAAATGGACATAATCTGAACAGAATGAAACATCGACAGATCCCGATGTATCGAAGAGGGATCGGAGTAGTATTTCAGGATTTCAGACTTTTGAAAGACAGAAATATCTATGAAAATATTGCATTTGCACAGAGAGTTACTGAGACGTCCAGCCGTGTGATTAAGAAAAAGGTACCGGCTGCGTTGTCACTGGTAGGACTGGCTCAGAAATATAAGTCCTATCCGAAGGAACTTTCCGGCGGAGAGCAGCAGAGAGTAGCGATCGCAAGAGCGATTGTAAATGAACCGACAATTTTGCTGGCAGATGAGCCGACAGGTAATCTGGATCCAACAAATTCATGGGAGATTATGAAGCTTCTGGAGGAGGCGAATGACAGAGGGACAACTGTTCTGGTGGTTACACACAACCAGGAGATTGTAAACGAGATGAAGAAGCGGGTCGTTACGATGAAGAAGGGAGTCATTGTAAGCGACGAGAAAAAAGGTGGGTATAATAATGAGAATTAGTACGTTGGGATATTCAATGAAACAAGGGGTAAAGAACATCAAGAGAAACAGTATGTTCTCGATCGCATCTATTGCGACGATGGCAGCGTGTATCTTTTTGTTTGGCTTGTTTTATTCTATTGTAGTGAATTTTAATTATATGGTGGAAAAGGCAGAAGAAGGGGTTGCAATAACCGTATTTTTCGAAGAAGGATTGTCAGACAGTGAGAAAAAGGAGATTGGAAAAGCTCTGGAGAAGACGGATGGCGTTCTGGAAGTAAATTATGTAAGTGCAGATGAGGCATGGGACAGTTTCAAGGATGAATACTTTGGAGAATCCGCTGATCTGGCAGACGGTTTTAAAGACGATAATCCGCTTGCCAATTCTGATAACTATGAAGTATATATGTCAGACGTATCCAAACAGAAGGGTGTCGTGTCTTATGCGGAGAGTCTGGATGGAGTGCGTAAGGTAAAGAGATCCGATGTTGTGGCTAAGACGCTTACCAGTGTAAATAAACTGGTGGGATACGTGTCAGCAGTCATTATTGCGATTCTTCTTGCTGTATCGATTTTCCTGATCAGTAATACTGTAACGATGGGAATTACTGTCAGAAGGGAAGAGATTGCAATCATGAAGTATATCGGGGCAAAAGACGGATTTGTCAGAGCGCCGTTCGTGATAGAGGGTCTGATCATTGGGGCTGTGGGAGCACTGATCCCTCTGGTTTTATTGTTCTTCCTGTATGATAAGGCGATTACCTATATTATGACAAAGTATAGTCTGTTGAGTCATATTGTGGAGTTCCTCCCGGTTACAAGTGTATACAGGACATTACTTCCGGTCGGAGTCCTGTTGGGTGTTGGAATTGGTTTCCTGGGAAGTTTCTTTACGATCCGCAAGCACTTGAAGGTGTAACAGGTATATTCCGGAAAGGAGATACATATGATACGAAGAAAGAGGATGATCAGTTTTCTGCTGGTTCTGGCGCTTTCTCTTGGTACTGTGATGCAGGCGGACGCCACGGAGATAGACGATACAAAAAAGAAAGCGGAGGAATTAAAAAAGAAGAAGCAGGACGCGGAAAATGAAAAAGCATCTCTGGCAGAACAGCTGGAATCTGTAGTGGCAGAGATGGAGGACACAAAAGGGAAAATTGAAGAAAAAGAAAATGAGATAAGTACAAAAGAAGAAGAACTGATTCAGGCTAAGGTTGATGAAAATGATCAATACGAGAGCATGAAAAAAAGAATTCGTTATATGTATGAAAGCGGGAATTCTCAGTTTATTGAAATACTGTGTGAATCGAAGAATATCAGTGATTTTTTGAACAAAGCCGAATATATATCGACGATCTCGTCTTATGACAGAGAGATGCTGGTAGAATTCCAGGAGATTGTTCAGCAGGTAGAAGAACAGGAGACTTCTCTTCGGGAGGAGTACGATGATCTTCAGACGATGCAGGATGATCTGATCGAGAAACAGGAGAATGTAAAGGAACTGATTGCCAGCAAGGAAGAGGAGATCGGGCAGATTGACAGTGATCTTGGAGAGACACAGGATAAACTTGCGGAACTGGAGGCTGCGGCGGCAGAAGCATTGCGTAAGCAGAAGGAACAACAGCAGGCGGCAGGTGGTTCCGGAGGAACTGCGGGGGGCTCGGTCATATCCGGTAACGGTACATTTACACATCCGTGTCCCGGATACAGTTACATATCCAGTACATTTGGATACAGGGAACAGCCTTTGCCGGGAGCGAGTACCAATCATAAGGGAATTGATTATGCGGCTGCGACCGGAACACCGATCTATGCGGCTGCTGCGGGGACTGTGGTTTCAGCAGGATATTCCGGAAATGCCGGGAATATGATTGTAATCAATCATGGAAATGGGTTGACTACATATTATATGCATTGTAATACAATATTTGTCGGCGCGGGACAGACCGTAAGTAAAGGACAGAATATTGCAACAGTTGGAACTACCGGTAATTCTACCGGTCCGCATCTTCATTTTCAGGTGAATTTAAACGGAGTCCCGGTGAATCCGGCGAATTATTTTTGAGAGATAAGGTCATAGTCGTATGAAAGAGAAAAAAAGTTTTTTCAAAGGGGCGCTTTCTGGCGCCCTTGCTATGTTATTGATTGTAGCATTGGCTGCCTGTGGAATAAAAGCAGGTAAAAAGGAAGCGGTTACTGAGACAACGAAGGAAAAGATATCTGAACTCAAGACGCTGATTGATCAGAATTATCTTGGTGATGTTGAGGAAGATGAACTGGAAGAAGGAATCTATAAGGGGTATATCAGTGGGCTGGATGATCCGTATTCCGTCTATTATGACGAGGAAGAGACCCAGGCGCTTTATGAGTCGACGCAGGGAGAGTACAGCGGGATCGGAGCCGTTCTCAGCCAGAATATGGATTCCGGTGTGATTACGCTGGTGCAGATCTATGAAGATTCTCCGGCTATGAAAGCCGGTCTTCAGGATAATGATATCTTATATAAGGTGGAGGATGAAGAAGTAACCGGCCAGGATCTTACGGAAGTTGTCAGCAAGATCAAGGGAGAACAGGGAACAGAAGTAAACCTTACGGTGCTTCGTGGTGAGGAGGCAAAGGAAGTCACAGTCACCGCCGTCAGAGATAAGATACAGGCACAGACCATACAGTATGAGATGCTGGATGACAATATCGGCTACATTGCAGTGTCCGAGTTTGATGCAGTGACCTATGATCAGTATAAAGCAGCTTTGGAAGATCTGGAAAATCAGGGAATGAATGGCCTGATCGTTGATCTTCGGAATAACCCGGGAGGCTCTCTGAGTACTGTATGTGATATGGTAGATCTTATGGTTCCCGAAGGACTGGTTGTATATACGGAAGATAAAAATGGAAAGCGAAGCGAGATGACCTCCGATGAGGAGCATCAGTTTAAGCAGCCGCTGGTTGTTCTGGTTAACGGAAACAGCGCCAGTGCATCTGAGATCTTTTCCGGAGCGATACAGGATTATGGAACAGGAACGATCGTTGGAACTCAGACTTATGGAAAGGGCGTTGTTCAGCAATTGTTCGACCTGGATGACGGAACCTGTGTAAAGCTTACGATTGCCGAGTATTTCACTCCAAAGGGACGCAGTATCAACGGAAAGGGAATTACTCCGGATGTGGAAGTGGAATATGAAAGAGATGAGAATGATCCGGAAGCTGATAATCAGCTTGATAAAGCGATAGAGGTCATTCAGGGACTACGATAAAGTAAAATTAAAAGGGAATGCCAGTTTTGGCATTCCCTTTTAGCATCCCTTGTGATAAAATAAACCATAGTATGGAATTTTATCATAAGGATAGAAAGGACAACTTATATGACAATTCTAATTCAAAATGGACATGTGATAGATCCACATACCAAAAGAGATGAATGTTGCGATGTACTCATTGAAGATGACAGAATTAAGAGAGTCGCAGAGAAGATTGATGTAAAGACGGACCGTGTGATTGATGCAAGAGGGTGCTATGTTATGCCTGGATTTATAGACCTTCATGTGCATCTGCGGGATCCTGGACTGGAATACAAAGAAACTCTGGAAACAGGGGGAAAGGCTGCTGCAAGGGGCGGTGTTACGACAATCTGTGCGATGCCCAATACCAAACCGGTCACAGACAGTGGAGAGATGGTGGAAAGGCTGCATGAACGGGCGAAGACAGAGTCGCCGGTGCATGTGATCCAGCTGGGAGCTGTAACAAAGGGACAGGCAGGTGAGGAACTGGCTGATATCGAAGGAATGGCAAAGGCAGGCTGCCGTGCAATCAGTGAAGACGGAAAATCTGTGATGAATGCTTCTTTGTACAGACAGGGGATGAAGAAGGCAAAAGAGTGTGGGATCTCTGTATTTGCACACTGTGAAGATATTACTATGGTAGAAGGCGGAGTGATGAATGCAGATGAACGTGCCCGGGAACTTGGTCTTAAGGGCATTACGAACTCCGTGGAAGATGTGATCGTGGCCAGAGACATTCTGCTTGCAAAGGAGACCGGGGTAAGGCTTCATCTGTGCCACTGTTCTACTGCGGACAGCGTAAAGATGATCCGTCTGGCAAAAGAAGAAGGACTTCCGGTTACCGGAGAGGTGTGCCCGCATCACTTTATGTTATGCACAGATGATATTCCGGAAGATGATGGCAATTATAAGATGAATCCACCGCTTCGAAGCAGAGAGGATATGGAAGCGTTAAGACAGGGACTGAAAGACGGAACTATGGATGTGATTTCAACAGACCACGCGCCGCATGCAGAAGAAGAGAAAAATAAATCCATGAAAAATGCGGCATTTGGAATCGTAGGACTGGAGACATCTGCTGCGCTTACGTATACCGGACTTGTGAAGACCGGTTTGATCGATATGATGGGAATGGCAGAGAAGATGAGCTATCATCCTGCACGGATCCTTGGTCTGGAAGAAAAGGGATCCATATCTGAGGGGAAGATTGCAGATATTGTCGTGTTTGATCCGAATCCGACCTATAAGATCGATAAGAACACATTTGTATCCAAAGGGAAGAACACACCGTTTGACGGATATGAGGTTACCGGCGAGGTAAAATATACGCTGACAGACGGAAAAGTTGTGTATGAAAAATAAAAACAATCAGGAGGAAAGAGCAATGATTAATCAGTTAGTTGCTAATATTAAGAAGACAGGAGCTCCAATCGTAGTAGGACTGGATCCTATGTTAAGTTATATTCCGGAGCAGGTGCAGAAAAAAGCATTTGCAGAGTACGGAGAGACGCTGGAAGGTGCGGCTGAAGCAATCTGGCAGTTCAATAAAGAGATCGTGGATAAGACGTATGATCTGATACCGGCAGTGAAGCCGCAGATTGCCATGTATGAGCAGTTTGGAATTCCGGGACTTCAGGCGTTTAAGAAGACGGTAGATTACTGTAAATCAAAAGGGCTTGTAGTAATCGGAGATATCAAGAGAGGAGATATTGGTTCTACCTCTGCTGCATATGCAGTCGGTCATCTGGGAAAAGTACAGGTCGGAAGCAAGTCCTGTGTTCCGTTTGATGAGGATTTTGTTACGGTGAATCCATATCTTGGATCAGATGGGGTGAATCCTTTCCTGAATGTATGTAAAGAAGAGAAAAAGGGAATCTTCGTACTGGTTAAGACTTCCAATCCATCCAGTGGAGAATTCCAGGATCAGCTGGTTGACGGCCGTCCGCTTTATGAACTGGTAGGAGAAAAAGTTGCAGCATGGGGAGAGGAACTCATGGGCGATGAATACAGTTATGTGGGAGCTGTTGTAGGAGCAACCTATCCGGAGATGGGAAAAGTTCTTCGTAAGGTAATGCCGAAGTCTTATATTCTGGTACCCGGCTATGGGGCGCAGGGAGGAAAAGGAAAGGATCTGGTGCATTTCTTTAATGAAGACGGATTGGGAGCAATCGTAAATTCTTCCAGAGGAATTATCGCTGCATATAAGCAGGAGCAGTATGCTTCTTATGGAGAAGAGAACTTTGGCGACGCATCCAGGGCGGCCGTAGAAGCCATGATTGCAGATATTAAAGGAGCGCTGGAGAGCAGATAAAGGAGTAAACCGCAATGGAGAAGAGAAAAGAACAGGCAACAGTGATGTCACAGGAGATGCTGGCAGACGGAATTTTCAGTATGTGGATCCGCACAGATGCCGCTGTAACGGCAAAGCCGGGACAGTTTATCTCTATGTATACAACGGATGCGAGCAAGCTGCTGCCACGGCCGATCAGTATCTGTGAGATTGACAAAGAGGGTGGATGCCTGCGCGTTGTATATCGTGTGACCGGTGAGCATACCGGTACAGAGCAGTTTTCAAAACTGAAAGCAGGAGATCAGATTCCGGTAGTGGGACCGCTTGGCAACGGATTCCCGTATGAAAAAGCCGAGGGCAGAAAAGTGTTTTTGATGGGAGGAGGGATCGGTGTTCCTCCGATCCTGGAACTTGCAAAGCAGCTGACATGTGAAAAGAAGCAGATCGTTGTGGGATACCGTGATCAGCAGACGTTTTTAAAAGATGAATTTGAAAAGAACGGATGTCTGTATATCTCTACGGAAGACGGAAGTGTTGGGACAAAAGGAAATGTCATGGATGCAATCCGGGAAAATGAGCTGGACGCAGACCTTATCTATGCGTGTGGTCCAACGCCGATGCTGCGTGCAATCAAGGATTATGCCGAAAAAAATAATATAGAATGCTATATTTCTCTTGAGGAACGTATGGCATGTGGAATCGGTGCATGTCTTGCATGTGTCTGCAAGTCCAAAGAAAAAGATGCCCACAGTAATGTAAATAATAAACGGATCTGTAAGGACGGTCCGGTATTCTTGTCTACGGAGGTGGAGCTTTAATGGATATGAGAGTAAATATTGCCGGTGTTGAATGGAAGAATCCGGTTACCGTAGCTTCCGGAACCTTTGGGTCAGGTGCAGAATATGCAGACTTTGTGGATCTGAATCAGCTGGGGGCAGTGACAACGAAAGGAGTTGCCAATGTTCCATGGAAAGGAAATTCTACACCGAGGGTTGCAGAGGTGTATGGAGGGATGATGAATGCAATCGGACTGCAGAATCCGGGAATTGATCTTTTTTGTGAAAGAGATATTCCGTTTTTGAAGCAGTTCGATACAAAGATTATTGTAAATGTCTGTGGTCATGCACCGGAGGAGTATCTGGAAGTAGTGGAAAGACTGGCAGATGAGCCGATCGATATGATGGAAATCAATATTTCCTGTCCGAATGTGAATGCAGGTTTTCTTGCGTTTGGTCAGGATGCACACCATGTAGAGAAACTGACCGGGCAGATCAAGAAGATCGCAAAACAGCCGATCATCATGAAGCTGACACCAAATGTTACAGATATTACTGAGATTGCAAAGGCTGCTGAAGCAGGCGGTGCGGATGCAGTCTCTCTGATCAATACACTGACCGGGATGAAGATCGATGTAAACCGGCGTACATTTGCGGTAGCCAACAAGACTGGTGGTGTGTCAGGACCGGCAGTGCATCCGATTGCAGTTCGTATGGTATACCAGGCAGCACAGGCGGTTCAGATTCCGATCATCGGAATGGGAGGTATCTGTACGGCAGAAGATGCATTGGAATTTATTCTGGCGGGAGCTTCTGCAGTATCTGTCGGAACGGCGAACTTCCATAACCCGCGGGCAACATTGGATGTGATCGAAGGAATTGAAGCGTATATGAAGAAATATGGATTTGAATCTGTAAAGGATATGGTAGGCATTGTGCGATAGAGGTATCTGAATGGGATGTTAAAAAGACAGGAGGAATGATATATGGAACAGTATAAGCAGGAATTTATAGAATTTATGGTAGAGAGCGATGTGCTTAAGTTTGGTGAATTTACATTAAAGAGTGGAAGAAAATCTCCGTTTTTTATGAATGCCGGTGCGTATGTGACAGGAACACAGCTTCGCAGACTGGGTGAGTATTATGCAAAAGCGATTCATGATTGTTATGGAACAGATTTTGATGTGCTGTTTGGTCCTGCGTACAAAGGGATTCCGCTGGCAGTCGTAACCGCGATCGCTTTCAGTGAGCTGTATGGTAAAGAAGTGCGCTATTGTTCAGATCGTAAGGAAGAGAAGGATCACGGAGCTGATAAGGGAAGTTTCCTCGGAAGCAAGTTAAAAGACGGAGATCGTGTGGTTATGATCGAAGATGTTACCACTTCCGGAAAGTCTATGGAAGAGACGGTTCCAAAAGTACGTGGTGCGGCAGATGTGGAGATTGTAGGCCTTATGGTATCTCTGAACCGTATGGAAGTCGGCAAGGGTGGAGAGAAATGTGCATTGGATGAGATCAAAGATCTGTATGGATTTGATACGAATGCGATCGTTACGATGGAAGAAGTAGTAGAGCATCTTTATAATAAAGAATGTCAGGGGAAAATTGTAATTGATGATACATTAAAATCAGCGATTGATGCATATTATAAACAGTATGGTGTGAAATAGGAGCCGGAGGGATAATCTATGAATGAGAAAGCGTATAAAACAATGAGTCTTGTCGGATCTGCGAATATTGCGATCGGAATTGTGGTCGCTGTGATCGGAATTGCGGTGGGTGTGATTGCAATTGTAAGTGGAGCACGCTTGCTGAAAGAGAAAAAAGGACTGATATTTTAATTGTCTGAACTGAAAGGGTGCTGGATATTTGGATTCAAAAAGAAGTAAGAGAATCCGGGTTTTCGGAAAAATACTATTTATATTATATATTATGTTTATCATATATTTCCTGTTGTTTTCCGACTGGTATGGACGTACAGGAGAGATGCAGGAATATCATTATAATTTTGTGTTGTTTAAAGAGATAAAAAGATTCTGGCAGTATCGGGATCAAGTGGGTCTCTTTGCAATGTTTACGAATCTGTTTGGAAACGTTATTATCTTTGTACCATTCGGAATCTTTATGCCAATGGCAAGCAGATACAGGAGCTTTTTTTCGACTGTATTTTACAGCTTTGGTCTCAGCCTTTGTGTTGAGACTTTTCAATTACTTACGAAAGTGGGAAGCTTCGATGTGGATGACCTTCTGCTTAATACGATCGGAGGTCTTCTGGGATATATATTGTTTGTAGCAGGAGCGGCGGTAAGGAGAAGACATGATAATAAGAAAAAAAAGAAAAACAGAAGAAGATAGAGCAAAGGCAGCTGCAAAAGCTCGTGAAAAGCAAAGAAAAAAGATGATCAGGACAAAGTATGGCCAGAGGCCGTACCGACATTCGAAAAGAGGAATTTATTCCAGTGCATATGCAGTAGTTGTGGGAATGCTTCTGATATCTATGATTATGTTCGCGTTTTTTAATAAAGGGGACGTGAATATTCTGATTGGTTTTCTCGGTCTTTGCACGATCGCCTTATCCGGTCTTGGGATCTGGCTCGGAATCAAGGGGCTGAAAGAAAGAGATAAAAATTACATAACCTGCAAAGTGGGAATCGGTGTAAATGGTGCTTTTCTGCTGGTGCTGGTTTTATTATTTATCAGGGGGCTGTTGTAAAATGGTAGAAGAAAGATATGAACTTGCAATTGCCAGGATTCAATCTATTAAATATGACAATACGGTTGAAAAACCGTATCAGAAGTATTTCCTGAAAATGGCAGAATTTGCAGAAATGATCCATGAATTAAGAGAAGAACTGATTGCCGGTGTGTATCAGAGAGCAGATGCAGCACACCTGAAAGCATGGAATCACAGGCTGTATCAGGATATCCTTCCGGAAAATTATGAAAGCAGTTATGCAAATCCGGATTATGCTGCAGCTGAATTAGGAGAAGTATACGGAAAGATGCTTGGTTTTCTTTATGCAGAACTCAGAGGAGCAATTCCTTATGTGTATGAAGGAAAGACAGAATACCTGGATATTCTGTTCGAGCTTCTG
This sequence comes from Faecalicatena contorta, assembly GCF_021531995.1. GTDB lineage: Bacteria > Bacillota > Clostridia > Lachnospirales > Lachnospiraceae > Dorea_A > Dorea_A contorta_A. The sequence continues at coordinate 5,506 of NZ_JAFBIZ010000065.1, read as the reverse complement.
ATTGAGATCTATAATCTGTTTGAAGGAGGAGTGCCACAGACGGATACGATCCGGGACGTGATTTACTGGTATGCCAGTGATTATTGCGATGTATTTGTGGCAGACAGAATCAGGGAGCAGATATGTCCGGAAGAATCCTTTGCGGCGGATATGATCATGAACAGTGATCTGAGGGATGAAAAGTATCTGTATCAGTTCGGAGAGTATATTGGAGAAAATGAACTGGGAACAGCAAGATATCTGGCAACCCTCCCGGAAGAGATCCTTCAGAAGATGGCAGATGTCTACACGGAAGGGTATCGGATGGGATTTGTTAATACCGGGAAAGATCTGTCTAAAAAGTCAGTTGTCAATATCCGCTATACACTTGGATTTGAACTTGTGATCAAAAAGGCAATTGAAAATTTTGAAAAAATGGGACTTCGTCCTGTGATCTATCGTGCTGCTGTCAGTGCTCTGACAAAACGGCAGCATCGCAAGATCGGTTATTACGGAGCAATTGCCAATAAGCAATACGAATATGACCACAAGGATGATCAGTCGATATTTCTGGATAAAAAATTTATTGAACGAAAGCTGGAAGTGATTCAGACGACATATGAGCATTATAAGGAAGAGGCAGCCAGATTTGCGGGTCCTGCATGTATGGAAACCTTTGGGGAAAAGCCGTTTGAACCGGTTCCGAAGGATACGGCATGCAAATTGAGCGAAAAGCAGGAGGAACTGTCTCTGAATTATGACAGTCGCCAGAGCCAGCTGACCAATATGTATATCCCGGGAGATGAGCGCAGTTTTACTATCATTGCATATCCCGTTCCGGAGATCGGAAGCCAATATGAAGAGATCTTTAAAGAGATCATCCGAATCAATACACTGGACGCAGCAACATATGAAAAAGTGCAGCAGACACTGATTGATGCACTGGATCAGGGAGAATACGTGCATATTCTTGGTGGAAATGGCAATCGGACAGATCTGAGGGTTCAGCTTTACAGGCTTCAGGATCCGAAGAAAGAGACTATATTTGAAAACTGTGTGGCAGATGTTAACATTCCGGTCGGAGAAGTATTTACCTCTCCGGTGCTGGAAGGAACGAATGGAATTCTTCATGTCAGCAAAGTATATCTGAATGATCTTCAGTATCGTGATCTCGAGATTACATTTGCCAATGGGATGATTGCAGATTATACCTGCAGGAACTTCGAGCGCGAACTGGAGAATAAAGAATATATTCATGACACGGTTTTGTACAAGCATCCGACACTCCCGATGGGAGAATTTGCCATTGGAACGAATACGACGGCTTATGTTACGGCAAAGAAATACAGGATAGAAGATAAGATGCCGATTCTGATCGCTGAGAAGATGGGACCGCATTTTGCTGTGGGAGATACCTGCTACAGCTGGTGCGAGGATATTAAAGTATATAACCCGAACGGAAAAGAGATCGTCGCAAGGGATAACTCGGTTTCCATATTAAGAAAAGAGGATGTTTCCAAAGCATATTTCCATTGCCATACAGATATTACGATACCATATGAAGAGTTAAAACGTATCTCTGTGGTTACGGCATCGGGAGAAGAGATCGTTCTTCTGGAAAATGGAAGATTTGTACTTGAGGGGACAGAGATTTTAAATGAACCGTTGAAAAAAATGGATAAATAAGGTATCATGAATTGCGAACGAATGCTGTTCGTGACACGGACGTTTGACGTCTGAATGAGAAAGGATGAAAGATATGCCAAAAGTAGGAATTGTTATGGGAAGTGACTCAGATCTGAAGGTCATGAGTAAAGCTGCGGCAATGCTGGAAAAGTTCGGTATTGATTATGAGATGACGATTATCTCCGCTCACCGTGAACCGGATGTGTTCTTTGACTGGGCGAAATCAGCAGAAGGAAAAGGAATGAAAGTAATTATCGCAGGTGCCGGAATGGCAGCGCATCTTCCGGGAATGTGTGCAGCATTGTTCCCGATGCCGGTAATCGGAGTGCCGATGTCAGGAAAGAATCTCGCGGGTGAAGACGCATTGTTTTCTATCGTTCAGATGCCGCCTGGAATACCGGTTGCGACAGTTGCGATTGACGGCGGAATGAATGCGGCGATTCTGGCTGCAAAGATTCTGGCAGTGTCAGACCCGGAACTGCTTGACAAGCTGAAAGCATATACAGCAGAGATGAAGGAAACGGTACAGGGGAAAGCAGCAAAGCTTGATGAGATCGGCTATGAAGCATATCTTGCACAGAAATAAAGTGGAAGCTGTACGGAAGTAAATATAAAATCATAACACAAGGAGAAAGAGTATGGATTACAAGAACGCGGGCGTTGATATTGAAGCCGGATATAAGTCAGTGGAATTGATGAAAAAACATGTAAAAGAGACCATGAGACCGGAAGTACTGGGAGGTCTTGGCGGATTTGCCGGAGCTTTTGATCTGAGCGGCATCAAAAATATGGAGGAACCGGTTCTGTTATCTGGGACCGATGGCTGTGGAACAAAGGTAAAACTGGCATTTGTGATGGATAAGCATGATACGATCGGTATTGATGCTGTTGCCATGTGCGTCAATGATATTGCATGTTCCGGCGGAGAACCATTATTCTTCCTGGATTATATTGCATGTGGCAAAAACTATCCGGAAAAGATCGCTACGATTGTAAGCGGTGTAGCAGAAGGATGTAAACAGTCCGAATGTGCGCTTGTCGGTGGAGAGACTGCAGAGCATCCGGGACTTATGCCGGAGGATGAGTATGACCTGGCAGGATTTGCTGTCGGTGTTGTAGACAAAAAAGATATCATCAACGGTGAGAATATCAAGCCGGGGGATGTTCTGGTAGCAATGGCATCCAGTGGAGTCCACAGTAACGGATTCTCCCTGGTACGTAAAGTATTTGAGATGACAAAAGAATCTCTGGATACATACTATGATGAATTAGGTAAAACATTAGGTGAAGCTTTGATCGCACCGACAAAAATCTATGTAAAAGCATTAAAGAGTATTAAAAACAGCGGTGTGACTGTAAAAGGATGCAGTCATATTACGGGCGGCGGATTCTACGAAAACATTCCAAGAATGCTTCCGGACGGAGTACGTGCCGTTGTGAAGAAAGACAGCTATGAGGTACCGGCGATCTTCCGTCTGATGGCGAAAAAGGGAGATATTGCAGAAGAGATGATGTACAATACCTTTAATATGGGACTTGGTATGGTGCTTGCAATTGCACCGGAAGATGTGGATAAGACAATGGAAGCAATTAAGGCAGCGGGAGAAGAGCCTTATGTAGTAGGACACATCGAAGCCGGTGAAAAAGGAGTTACATTATGCTAAATGTAGTCGTTCTGGTATCCGGTGGAGGAACAAACCTGCAGGCAATCATTGATGCTGTGGAATCCGGTGTCATTACCAATGCGAAGATTGCAGGAGTGATCAGTAATAATAAGAATGCTTATGCACTGGAACGTGCCGGAAAGCATGGGATCCGGGGATTATGTATCTCTCCGAAAGAATATGCTTCCCGTGAGGAATTTAATGAGAAGTTTCTGGAAGAGGTAGAAAAGATGAATCCGGATCTGATCGTACTGGCAGGTTTTCTGGTGGTGATTCCGCCGGCTATGATTGAAAGATACAGAAACCGTATTATTAATATCCATCCGTCTCTGATTCCGTCATTTTGCGGAACCGGATTCTATGGATTGAAGGTACATGAGGCGGCACTTGCACGTGGCGTCAAAGTGGTCGGTGCAACCGTTCATTTTGTAGATGAGGGAACGGATACTGGTCCGATCATCTTACAGAAGGCAGTTGAGGTTCAGCAGGGAGATACGCCTGAGGTGCTTCAGCGGCGTGTCATGGAACAGGCGGAATGGAAGATTCTTCCACAGGCAATTAACATGATCGCCAATGGAAAAGTAACGGTTGAAAACGGAAAAGTGAATATCGCTGAGTAGTCAGTGGAGAATTGCAGTTTGGAGGGAACGGAATGAAGGTACTGATAGTTGGAAGCGGCGGAAGAGAGCATGCAATTGCATACTGTGTGGCAAAGAGTGACAAAGTAGATAAGATCTACTGTACACCGGGAAATGCAGGAATTGCTGAATATGCAGAATGCGCTCCGATCGGCGCAATGGAATTTGATAAAATCGTTGCATTTGCAAAGGAAAAAGAAGTGGACCTCGTGATTGTCGGAATGGATGATCCATTGGTCGGAGGACTGGTAGATGAACTGGAAGCGGCAGGCATCCGCGCATTCGGACCAAGAAAGAACGCAGCAATTCTGGAAGGCTCCAAGGCATTTTCCAAAGATCTGATGAAAAAATATCATATCCCTACTGCTGCTTATGAAAACTTTACAGATCCGGACAAAGCAATTGAGTATCTGGAGACAACAGCAAAATTCCCGATCGTTCTGAAGGCAGACGGACTTGCGCTTGGAAAAGGAGTATTGATCTGTCAGAATCTGGAAGAAGCAAAAGACGGTGTCAAGACGATCATGCTGGATAAGAAGTTTGGTACAGCAGGAAATGAAATGGTCATTGAGGAATTCATGACGGGACGTGAAGTGTCTGTACTTTCTTTTGTAGACGGCAATACGATCAAGACCATGACATCGGCACAGGATCACAAACGTGCAGGCGATGGGGATACCGGACTGAATACCGGCGGCATGGGTACATTTTCACCGAGTCCGTTCTATACAAAGGAAGTAGAGGATTTCTGTAATCAGTATATCTATCAGGCGACAGTGGATGCCATGAAGGCGGAAGGCAGACCGTTTAAGGGAGTTATCTTCTTTGGACTGATGCTGACAGAAGATGGACCGAAGGTACTGGAGTATAACGCAAGATTTGGTGATCCGGAGGCACAGGTTGTGCTTCCAAGAATGAAAAATGATATCATCGAAGTGGTTGAAGCATGTATCGATGGGACACTGGATCAGGTAGACCTGCAGTTTGAAGACAATGCGGCAGTCTGTGTCGTACTTGCAAGCGAGGGCTACCCGGTAGCATACGAAAAAGGACTTCCGATCAAGGGATTGGATGAATTTAAGAAGCATGAAGGCTATTACTGCTTCCATGCGGGAACCAGGTTTGACGGAGATCAGATCGTAACAAATGGTGGACGCGTACTTGGTATTACTGCAAAAGGAAAAGACCTCAAAGAAGCAAGAGCCAATGCATATGCTGCAACGGAATGGGTACAGTTTGATAACAAATACATGAGACATGACATCGGAAAAGCGATTGATGAAGCATAAATATTAGAAAATCGGGATTGTTGCAAATTTTTTGCTTTCATTCTGTTATATGCAATTTTCACAAGAACGCTTCGACGCTGAGTCGCTTACCTCAGCTTTTCTTGTGAAAATTGCATAATATCAAAATGATACGAATGTATTTTGCAACAATCCTTTTTTCATATAATGTTGTAATAATTTCTACCTTTCCAATATGAATATGTTGGGATAAATGTCAGAAATTTATGATAGCGTATGACTTGTTTAGCTT
>NZ_JAFBIZ010000064.1 GCF_021531995.1 Faecalicatena contorta | reverse complement strand
ACATTATAGTTCAAATCTATTTTACTCACATCGGAAAGCAATGTCAATTCTCTTCTCTTATTTTTCCGTATTTTTTATAACATTTTACTGTATTTTGTTTCACCGCATTACTCTTTTGCGGAAGTTTCCGGGATATTATTCCCTGGTTCGTCTTATTTTTCCGTAGATCCGTACGATCATTCTCCGGAACGGAATCAGCCGGATCCACACATGTTCGAAGAATTCCCACCAGAAATCTCCGGGTTCTATCCATTTCCCTTTTCTCTTTACACGGATAATCCGGGCAAATATCTGTTCTTCGGAAATGGGACCTTCCATCTCCCACTGGGCGTCTCCGATCATGTAATATCCTTCCGGTCTTACTCTGCAGATACGATGCATCACATACTGACCGCTGATCCTCTGGTAAAACACCATGTCTCCTTTTTTCAGTCTGCGATCCGGCTCCGGCTTACGAAAGCAGATTATGTCTCTGTTATGTATCAGGAACGGTGACATGCTGCTTCCTGCGATCTGCATACTGACCACCTGTCCCTCTTCTGTTAATTCACGTAATACGGACACGTATTCTCTTGTATTCACGACTTTCATATGTTATATTTCCTTTTTATTTTCTGTTTTTATCATACCATCCGGGCTTCCGTCCCGCAAGAATACACAATCTATTCTTTTTGCTCTTTTTTTTCCTTTTTCCTTATTTCATCTTTGTTTGACTTGTTTTTAACACAATTCGAACTTTTCACAACTTACCGCTTTTATTTCATGCAAATATATGCCATTTTACGTCGTATTATGACAGTTTCATAGCCTGTTTTTCGAATTTATGATATATTAAAAGAAATATCTGCCCTGTGAATTATTTATAATTCACAGCGATATTGTAGGGAGGAGGGATTACATGTTTATTTCTGTCTGCGATCCTCATTCAGCAGATGTGAAACAATTAATCGGACTCTTAGATACCTGCATGAAAAAGTATCTGCTCGACGATTCACTGCTTGATATCGATATTTTTTCTACCACTGATGAACTTCTGGCTTCTCAGAAAGACTACACCCTCATCTTTCTCGGGATATTGTTCAATGGCACCAGTGGCCTTGAAGCTGCCAGGCAGTTGAAATCACGCAGGAAACAACCGATCATTATTTTCACGACAATAAGCCCCGACCATTGTCTGGAAAGTTATGATCTTGGAGTTGAAGGTTATATTTTAAAACCTGTCACAAAAGAACGGCTAGAAAAGATATTTACCCGCTATATACTTCCAGCCTTTCCACCAACGAACACTCTGAATATTTATTCCAACCGGCTTTTATTCCATATACCGGTTCGAGAAATTCGATATATTGAGAGTATCGGAAGGAAATGTATCGTCCACACCGCCAATCAGGCTTATGAGACGAACCTTGCCCTGAATTCCATCGAACAGACATTGAACAGTACATGTTTTGTCCGGTGTTACAGAAGTTATCTGGTAAATATGTATTACATCGAAGCTGTATTGGATTCGGAAATCCGCCTGGTAAATGGCGAGCGGATCCCGCTGACACTGCGCAAACGCAGTTCTATTATACAGATCTATAACGAGTATCTCATTACTCATTCAGCCGAAAAGTAAAGGGCACAGCCGTATCGGTGATCCTGTGATTACCGATACGGCTGTCTTTTTTTAATCAATGATGTGATATTGCCGAAGCAGTTCCACCCGGTTCATCCCGATCTCAACACTGTTTTCTTCTTCATTTCCCAATCTGCTGCCATGCTTCCCACGCTTCAGATACTGGATACAGCGCATGATCCACGCCGTCGGGAGCAGCCACGGATATCGTTCTAACCACGGATAGCCCCTCTTCATATACGAGATTGATGGGAACAGGGAAGATCCCAGAGAAGCGACCGTGTCTTTTTTTCCTTTCTTTACAGCAGCCAGCGTCATATTGGAACTGTGCTTTCTTTCCATAGAACTGTCCCCGAAGATTCCGCTGTCCAGAAGATCCATAAGCAGTGCACTGCAGTCTGTCCCGGGCCATGTGATCTCATCTGAGATACCGATCTCTTTCCCGGACATTCCAAGATACCTCTCACCAATCTGCAGAAGTCCGCAAAAGAACATGTCCATCCGCAGTTCTTTCAGACGTCCCGCAATGTATGCCCAGTCAATCTGTTCGCCATAATGTTTTGCCAGCATCATAATATCGCTCACCTGGCGGATACCAAAGCCACTGTGAAGAAAATGCTTAAAGCTGTGACAGATCAGATAATACAGGTGATCCGTCGGATGAAGCGTCCACACCTTCGTCCCCTGTATCTTTTCACAGATACAGCGGTCATGCACTCCCACGAATTCCCGGTTGAGGTGTCCGTAAGCACCGGATTCCTCCGGAAACAGAGACAGATGGAGTTCGATATATACGCCATTTTTCGAATTCAGATAAGGTACTTCGTGTGGAAGACCTTCCGCAGGAAGTTCTTTTCTCTGAAATCCTTCTTCCCGCATGATTCGGTCACAGGCCTCGAATTCTTCCGGACGCAGAAGTACATCTTCATCTCCGGACACACGATAATCCGGCTTGGCGTATAGATTTCTGCATACGATTCCTTTCACAACCAGCGGCTTCAGCCCATTATCACACAATCTTCGATACAGTCTGAGGAATCCTTCCGTTCGCTGCACCTGCATCATCACATCGCGAAGCGCCATCTGTTTCCAACGCATCGCAAGAAGAGCAGACTCTTCTCCGGACAACTGCGGTGCTCTCCAGATCATCTCATATACAATAGAAGCAATCTTATGCACGGCCGAAAGTCTGTATAATTCCTCAAGTGCTTTACCATCTATCGTATCCGGCAGCGCATATTCCGTCTTTCCCTCCATAAATGCTTCCATAATATGAAGCAGCTCCGTCTGCACTTTGGTCAATCTATATTGCTCGCTCATTCTTTGTTACTCCCGTCTTATATACTGTTCTCTCCTGTTTTATCCTGTAAAATCGCCCGTTCCAGGCACTTCACCGCATCCTCCGAGATATTGCATTCCAGACGGTAAACCGGTATTTCCCGAAGCAGAATCTCCAGCTGATCCATAACCTTCATCTGAAATGGAATATCCCAGGTATTGATCGTAATCTGTCCCATCAGTTCCCGAAACGCTTCCACCGGCTTCATGCGATAAGCAAGGTTCTCCTTCGCCTGCTTCAGCATCACTACCGCGCGGATCGGATACGATTCATTGTAACAGATTTCAGAACTGCCGCAGACCGGCCATCCACAGGCATACCAGCCTTCTTCTTTTCGCAAAAGCAGCGAGCGGTCTCCGTTGACAGTCCGGGTTCCCCGATACTTCTCCCACAGATCCGCCTGTGTGGATTTTCCCGTCTCTGACGGCGCCGAAAACAGAATCGCCTGATCCTCCCGGCACATATATGCGGAATGAAGAATCAGCCCCGCATCCCGGATCATCTGCTTTTCAAGACTCAAAGCAGAGAGAAAAACCGTGTCATAGATCAACATATGCTCCGTGCCGCGATCGAACCAGACCTGTACGTGGTCTTCATCCTTCTGACAGGTTACCGCATACGGCATCTTTGCCCCATGAAAATTAATGACTCTGCACTCTCCGCATTCTGTTGTAAATACATGCAGGTTGTCACGTTTTACTTCCCGTGATCCTTCAAGCTTCCGGGCCCTCAGCATGGATTCAATGCTCTGTATGTCATCGCTGAACTCCAACGTGTAGATGACGGCCCCGGTTTCTCTTTCATTCGTCAAAAACTTTTTCAGATTTTGGGGACTTAACATATCATCCGGCATATTTAATTCTATCTGTATCCGGCCAATCAGATATCTGTTACTTCTCATCTGTCTCTCCTTTACCGCTTCCGGTCTATACACCATTCAGAATTCCGCCGATAATCTGCACCTGGCTTTCCGCCAGATGCTCCATGCCATCCATGATGTGATCCACTCTGGCAAAATCTTTTCTCACCACGAACACCGCAGCGTCCGCGTACTGCGCAAGCACAACAGCATCCGTCAGAAGTCCTGCCGGAGCACTGTCAAGTATCACATAGTCTGCCCACTCTTCCATTCTGGATATGATGCGGTGCATGAACTCCGTTCCAAGAAGTTCTGAGCCATCCCTGAGAGATGTTCCGCCCGGAAGGAACATCAGACGCATCTCCGGGTCAAGTCCCATATCCTTACTCTTAATGATACATTCCGCCAGTTTTTTCTTATGCTCAAGCACTTCCCCGAGACCTTCCCCCGGATCCAGATTCAGAATCTTACGATCCGTCGGATGTCTCAGGTCACAGTCGATCAGAACCACTTTCTTTCCCGCCTGTGCAAGGGAAAGTGCAAGATTAACAGCAATCGTACTCTTACCTTCTCCGGCAAGCGCACTGGTGATCAAAAATGTCTTCAAATGGTACTCATGTGCATGATATTCCACTTTATTGCGGATCATACGGAATGATTCCTGAAGCTTTTCTTCCACTTTCGGATCCGTCAGAACCATCCTCGTCTGAGAAGTTCCGGATCGTCTCTTTTCATGTATCTCCGGGACCGTTCCCATGCATCTAGTATGCATCCATCTGTGAATATCCGATTCCTTTCGAACGGTTCTTCGGGTCACCACCAGAAGTGCCGTCCAGAGAGCCGCGATCAGAAATCCGAATAAGCCGCCTTTCAGAGCACTTTTCTTAAAATCCTTCGGATTATCCGGCTCCGGCGGGATTCCTGTCTCATCCAGCATCTCCATATTAGTCTTGCCAACAATCACTTCCGATATCTCCGGATAATTTTTAATCACAGACTGCAGAATCGCATATGCACGTCCCGCATCCCGGTCAGTAACAGAGATCGTCAGCAGATTCGTATTCTCGGCAACGTTCGCCTGAATATTTCCCGTCACACTGCCGGTTCCCATATCCTTTGCAACTTTACGCTTCAGAACACCGCTAGTCAGAATATAGGGAAATGTCTTGGCCATCTGCTCCGCAGCCGAATTATTGTAAAATGCCACCGTTCCGGATTCGCCAACTCCCTGCTGGTCTCTCTGTATATTCACCGTAAACGTCGCGGATGCCGTATAGCGTGGCTGATACTGCACCCTGGCGCGAATATAAAAAATGCCGGTTCCAAGCAGCGTCAGAATCAGAACCCACGCCCACATTCTGCGAAAGATACGGAAATAATCCGACAACATCTCTGTAATGTCGATCAGCTCCGGTTCCTGGCTTTTTTCATTTTCCTGAACACCCATCTATCAGCTCTCCTCTTTCTTCTCTGCAACTGTTTTCTGCTCATCCTGTCTGCGGTCATAGTAAGACTGGTATTTGCCGTAACCATAATACTTTCCGTAATGATACCTTCCATAACCATAGCCGTAACCGTAGCCGTAACCATAGCCGGAACTGATGATCGCTCCGCTTACCAGTACATCATTGAATACACAGCCAAGAAGCCCCTTTCCATAACGATCCAGCATATCAATCGTATCATTAATATAAGGAACCTTCGTATAATTCTGCTTTACAACCAGCAGTGAAAAATCCGCCTTTCTGGCAAGAACTTCTGCATCGGCTCTTCCCTTTGCCGAAGGTCCGTCAATGATTACAAAGTCCATCTTTCCTCGCATTGCATCCAGAAATGCCTCAAATCGCCTGGAACCAAGAAATTCAGTCGACCTGGCATGCGGCACATTGTTAACCAGAAGATACAGGCTTTTATCCTTCATCGGAAATACCAGATCTTCAATATTTCCACCGGGATGTTCTCCCAGTCCGGCTCCGTCCGGCACATCCACTCCCAGAAGATCTGCAAGCCCACTTCTGCGCAGGTCGCCTTCTATGAGCAGAACCTTTTTCCCTCTCTGAGCCATGGCAAGCGCCAGGTTCACTGCCACCGTCGTCTTTCCTTCCTTCTTCATCGCACTGGTGATCAACAGTACATTTCCCTGTTCCTTACTGCTCTTATATAAAAGCTTCGTCCGCATCTTCTTGATCGTTTCCACAAATCCAAAGCTGACTGCCGGTTCGGTAATCAGTATATTCTTCTTCTGCCTCTTCAGACATGCTTTCAGATTCCGATAGGAAGACTCATGATTCAGCGTTCCGAATACCGTCGTATCCAGCTTATCAGCCACTTCATCTTCGCTCTTTACATTGTCCCGCTGATAAGACAGCACGGACAACAGAAGAATGATCAGCGAAACTGCTGCGAGAAGTCCTTTTTTCATCACAGCTTTCCCCTGAAATGCCACATCCGCCGCGGAAGGGAAGTCCGGTTCTTCAAAGACCTCCAGCACAACTTCTCCCAATACATTCTGAGACACTTCCGGATAATGCTCCAGCATACTGTTCAGCAGCCGGAACGAGATCTCCGGAGAGTCGCTGGTCACAGATACCGTCAGAAGATTCGTCTCCGGCACAACCGCAATCTTGATCGTACCCGGAAACCGCTCCATGTCCAGAGACTCTGCTACTTTTTTCTTCAGAATCTGGCTGTCCAATACCGACTGAAATGTATCCGTAAGCTTCTTTGTCTGACTTTCGTTGGCATACGCACCGGTACTTGTTCCTCTTGCCGACACTACAAACGTCGTACTGGATGTGTATGTCGGATGATATGTAATCGCAGATGCAACATAGCTAAGCAGTGCGGCCGATATCCCGATGAACAGGATCACCCACCAGTTTCTCACCACGTCCCAGACAATATTGTAGATCGTCTCCATCTGCTTTTTCTGTGTTTCCTTCTCCATGTCTTTTGACCTTTCTTTCAAGAATACCTGCAGGTCCCTACTGCACGACTACAACCAGTCTGCTCTTTCCGTTGGTTGTTGCAGCATTAACAATATAGTCTGCATAATACGTGCCTGCCTCTGCAGTATTTACGTTGGACTGAATGGTAAGCGTCCCCTCTCTGTCAGCGCCGGCATAATAAGCAGCCGGATCAAATCCATCTCCGACAGACAGATAGATCAGATAATCACTCAGACTCACGTGGATTCCCGAATAATTCTTCTCCGATATACTGATCTGTGTCTTCAGATACACCGTGTTACCACCGCTGTCCATCACGCGAAACTCCACAGGATACTCCCCTGCCGCCATCGTGTTGACCGTTTTTTCCAAGGAATACTTAATATTCGAAGTCAGATCACCATCCAGCACACTGTCTGCCGTAATACAGGACAGGATGTCGATGCTCTCACCCGCCGAATAACACAGCGATCCGGTCATGTGAAATACCGGCGGCTCATAATCCTCATATACCAGCGTACGCTCACATCTTCCAACATTCATGCTTTTATCCACCGCCGCATACGTAATGATCCGGGTTCCCTCCTCCGTAAACGCAGACAGACTCTCGATCACAATCGAATCCGTCACATCTCCCGAACGATTATCCTTCGCCGTCACGCCTTTCAGCAGATCTTCTTCCTCAGCCTCAACCGACACCTTCAACTCCTCACTGTCACAGGTAACCACCGGAGGCTTATTATCCTTCACCACCTTGCGATATCCCTGAAACGCAACGAACGCTCCTATGGATACCAGAAGCAGCAGCACACTGAATATCTTTAACTTCTTCATCTGAATGCACCTCTTTATATAAGACTTTCCTCTCAAATGCGAAAGTCCGATTCTACATAGTATCTGCATAATAACCCTTTATACTATAACAAAAAAGATAAAAAGAAAAAAGACTGAAAAAATGAAAAACTTGTCTTTTCAGCCTTTTTGAATGCGTTCCGTTACAGGAAGCAGGAAATATGAATTTATCTTATTCTTTCATTTCCTCCTACAAAGCAAACTCCTCAAATAACTTCTGCTGATATTCCATGTCTACCGATGCACGTATAATATCGTCAATACGCTTCTTTTCAGCCAGTATGCAATTCAATCGATTCACTTTCTTGCATCCTGCAATACTTCCCTGCTCTATTCCCTGCTTTATTCCTTGTTCTATTCCCTTCTCTATTCCCTGCTCTATTCCCTGTTCCATTCCCCGCTCTATTCCATCGTTATACAGATCTTCCAATGCCTTACACATATCCACCGTCTCCTTCCCTTCTTCTTTCTTGATCTGACCTTTTAATATCCTTTCCGAATGCAGAAATTCCCGGATTGCCTGATAAGTTTCTTCGTCCACATTCCGAAAGTATGACTCTTTCTCTCTTGAGTATCCAATTAACTTTTCTTTACTTCCTTTACATTGTATCATACCGAATATCTCTTGTAAATCAGTTTGAAAGCGTTCCAGATTTTTTAGATTTCCTGCATCAATCAAATTAATCCGGTAATTCTGCACATACTTTTTCAGAATCATATTTTCTTTTTCTTCCTCGCTCCACTGCAGCATTCCGTACAGATCCGTACTTCCGTCCCAGGGCTTATCATCGTAATAAAAGACCAGTGTGATGACCGGCATCAGTTTATCGTCCTTATGACATTTCGATAAGAATTCTGCAGAAGAGAGCGCTCCGACTTCAGACTCCTTTTTCCTTCCCTTCCACGACTGCCGGATCTGCCCGACATAGGACAGGCTGTCATATAACATATTTCGGACGGACATGGCGTAATGTACCTTTGCCTGATTCTCGCATGCCAGGAGAACCAGCAGACCTCCCCGTTTCCACCTCATTACCAGATCCCGGTACCTGTGTACTTCCTGTAGTTTTCCTTTCTTATCTTCCAGCAGGAGATCCGTCTCTCCGTCCGCCGGTTCCAATTCTTCCGGCCGGATCACCTTCTCTCCCTCAAATACCATTCCGTTAAACAAATCCGCAAACCGCTCCGGATTGCTCATCCACTGCCTGACCACAGCATTTCCCGTACCCATGCTGTTACCTCCTTTTTGTATTCTGTTTTTCATTCTTTTTCTTTATCAAGCTTGAGTTAACTGGCGAAACTGCCATTGAATTATCGAACCGCTTAAGAAAGCTATTTCCCAGACGCTTGAGAAGTGTCCGAATTGGATTCCGTCTGAGATAATGATGTGGGTGTAGTATAGCATATATCTTGCATCATACGCAACACCTTATTACACACTCTTCTAAGATGAAACGCCCCGTTTCCAGACACATATATTCTGTGTTTGAAAACGGGACATCATCTCTTCTTGATATTTTAGAAATCTAATTGATTGCAAATATCTAAATATTCATTTTTAGAAACCTATTACTGTTCTGCTTCCTGTAGATCCATATTTTACCTTTGTTGAAATCAATGTGCCTGTCCAGAATCCACTCGGAGCAGCTTCTCTGATTTCAGAAGCACTGAATGTATAAGAGCTTGCGGAAGATGTCTGTACTGCGGTAAGCGTTGCCGTTCCGGCTGTCTTTCCAAACAATGTCTTATAAGTTACATTCAATGTTGCTACTTTACCGATCTGTACATTTATATCTGCAGACTCGCCACATACAACTGTCTGGTCTGTAATTGCAGATACATCAACAAATGCATAGCCTTCCGGCATGAGCTGTTCTGCTAATGTCTGAATATCCGCAGCAGCAAATGTTGCCTCTGTTCCTTCTTCACCATTTGCGGTGAGGGAAGTTGATGCGAGAATCTTACCAGTATAATCTACAAGATTAATATTAGCTGTTGCATCAGCATACTTTGTAGCATCTACATATCCTAAACCAATCAGTGCATCCGTTACATTCTGTTCTGTAATCGGCTGAATTGCATCAGCAGGTGCATCACAAATCTTTAATTTTGTAATAGCCAGGATGCCCTCACCGGTATTCGTAATAGTAATCGTAGATGTTGCATCATCACGATTTTTAACCGTATAGAACATATCTGTACTAGCATTTAATGTCTGCGCTGCAGCGTCATTAATGGAATAAGACGTCTGTGCATTGAGTGCTTTCAATCCAATCTGTGCCACACGATCAGTTTTTAAATTTAACAACAAGGTCTGATTTTTCTGCAAGTATATCTCGTTCTTCGGTCCATTATCGATCAAATCTTGAAGATCTTGTTTTGTATAATTTTCATTATCATTTAAAATTGCACTTGTTGCTTCAGCATTATTTATTGCGTCATAAACCTGAGAAATGATTTTCTCGCCTGTTCCGTAATCGCCCTGATATTCATTCAAATTAATTGTTGCTAATGCCAGATCACGTACCTCAATGAAAGATGGATTATCCTCAAGATCTTCCTTATAAACAGACTGTACATCTTCACTTGTTCCCAATGTATTATATACTCGGAAACCGTCGATATTTACAGTGTCTCCTGTTGCATCACTACTTGCTTTACGATGAGTCAAAATTACGGTATAAGTATCTTTTGTTTCTAAGTCAAGACTAACAACCGGAACATTATATCCCGTTACATTCTGTGGTTGTGTCAAATTGGTATCACCATTTAACATAGCCGTCTTTACCTGAATCATCTTCACTGTAGAACCGTTTGAATTTTTCACCTGAACAAACAACTGGCCTGTAGCTGCATCAGAATTTGCATAAAT
Organism: Faecalicatena contorta; assembly: GCF_021531995.1. Taxonomy (GTDB): domain Bacteria; phylum Bacillota; class Clostridia; order Lachnospirales; family Lachnospiraceae; genus Dorea_A; species Dorea_A contorta_A. Next base: position 6,601 of record NZ_JAFBIZ010000064.1, on the reverse strand, counting down.
ATCTACGCCTGTACCAGTGAAGGTAAATTCTGCACTGTCGCCATAAGTTGTACTAGTCGCCTGCGTTTGGTTACTTGGTTCTACTTTTGATTCTGTTTCTGTACCTGCATAAACCGGATCATAACCATAATTATTCTGTTTATTTCCAACTGCTTCTGCGGCCTGGGTGCTAGTTCCCTTATTTCCTCCAGTAAATCCATTCAGTTTTAAGAATCCTTCCTCATAATAAACAGTTGTTGCAGGTACAAATCCGATGCTAAAAGTTGTCGGACTACCTGTCCTGTATTCCACACGAGCAGTAACTGCTTCTATTCCATTTAATACCTGTGAAGGGGTGTATGTAATTTTCCCATTTGAATATGAAGCATTACTACTTACAACCACATTACTTACCTGTGCTGAACTGTTCACCAAATCGGTTAATGGAATACTAACCGGAAGTCCAAAATCTACAACATATTGTTTTGAAAGATTTGAAGAATCCAAACTATAATGTAATGTCAATGTTTTTCCATCTTCCGAAATATCAGCTCCTGTATATTGATACAATCCTGACGTATACTGTCCGGCAACTCCTTGAATCGTTGTAATGTCTTTATTAAAAGTCTGGTTTACACCAGAACTATTCGTAATATAAGCATCATCATCTAATGTAATCGTTCCTGTTTGAACAGATGAAGATTGCTTCAATCCATTAAGGAACGTAATCGGATCTATATTCCCATCATATGCAACTACTACTTCCTGAGAAGAAATTATTGCACCACTTGCACTATCATCAACCCACTGAACTTTTAAATTTGACTCATGATGTACAGGTTTTAAATAAATCAGCACTAATTTTCCTGTATTTTTAGCAGACCATGTAATATTAGATACTGCACCATTTACTACAGGCTCTGTTCCCATGGTATCATTCCATACTTCCGTCTCATCATACCACTCACTTCCCGCAGCATTTGTTGTTTTATCCCATTCAATTGCGGAGCTTGATGTCCACGTGTTACTCGTAGTACTATCCGTACGCGTACCATCTGTAACGGTTATTTTGGCAATGTCATAATCGTTGTTATTTAATGGTGCTATAATACCAATATTACGTTCAGCCCAGTAATTGAAAATGGTAGTAGAATTTGCATACATATTTTCTTCTGCCGGAGAAACTGTGCCATCTGGATATACAACAGCAACTGTTAATGCAACCTGACCATTTCCACTACTCGTATCTGGTGTTATGCCATCTGTTGTATAGCCCCAGTCTTTCATCGCAGTCGTTACTTCTTTAGTAATCTCTGTGTATCTCATATAGTAGGCTACCGCTTGATCACCTGTTTCAAAAGAGTTCCATGTATTATCCGATGCAAGATATTGCCAAGAACCTCCGTAATAGCGAACTTTCGTAAAGGTCATGCCATCTGCTGTTTCATCATCACCACTACCTTCAGTTTGAAGATTATCTGAATCTAATCTCATTGCCTGCCAGAAATGTAATTCTATCCATCCATCATAATTTGAATAAGCTGTTTCTGGAACAAGTGTACTTATATCAATACCCTCTTCTCCATACGCATCTGTGGCTGAAATACTTAAACTGGAAGCACTGCTGGTATTCTGAGAGGCATATACTTTACTATTTGTAATCCAGAATTCGACTGTTAATGGAGTAACTGTACTTAAATCTTCCTCTATAACATTAATTGTATAACGCGTATTACCGACCGTAACATAGGTAGTACCCACAGTTACACCAGTAAAGGTAACGGTCGTGGAAGCCGGCGTGCCATCTGTACCAGACTTTGTATAAACCATAATATTCGGTGTTGTACTTGTATTTTTTGTTGACTGCGTTCCAATCTGAGTTACATCATTGGTAGATGATGTTGTAGAATACCCCCAAGTATAAGTATAGGTATACCAAAATAAAAATCTCTCACTACTTCTCTTCGCATAAACCGGATAATAATTACCATCATCTGCTTTATAATAGTATCCTGTTGCAGTCCAATTATCATGATCGCTACTAATCAAAGTATTACAGGTAACCGAAGCCGGTGTATAGGTTGTAGTTGCTTCCGTTGCATCCGTACCTGTCACTTCTACAGTTGCAATAGATGGATCTTCTGTTGTATAAGTACCTGCAAAATTATAATTACTAATTGTTGCTGTCGCTGTCTGTCCAACGGTAACAGTAATCGTTTCATTCTCAGTTACTACTACCTCACCAGTGTTTCCACTATCTCCGCCGGTATTTCCACTATCTCCGCCAGTTTCTCCACTATCTCCGCCGGTTTCTTCGCCACTCTCACTTGCCGGTAATGCTGCACCGAACGCTGCGATTACATCTGCAGTTGCGGAAACTACCGCAGTTCCACCATCTGTTCCATTCGCATTTCCAACATCACACCAGATACAAAACATAGCGCCTGCAGGATTTGAAATAGTCCCATTTCCAGTGGTTCCTGTACGATACTGGAAGGATGTGTAATCAAACTGACTGGCCTTATCTGCACTACACTGCCAACTGGTATTTCCCAATACCCAATAGTAATCGCCATGTGTATTAATTACATCCATTCCCTGATTTACTATGTACTGCGCAGATGCCAGATTATAACCACTCCAACCACAAGACCAATAGCAAACCTGAATCGCAGAATTAATAGAATAAGTATTATCTTCGTTATAATAGATACCATCGTTAAATGCACGTGGCGTCATATTATGATTAACAACAATCTGTGCAGCACTGTTCAGAAAATCGACAAACTTCTGATATTTACCGGAAGTATACAATCCCTGAAATCCCATAGTAGACAGATCATTTGCATATTCATCTGCACCCAGGTTATAATACTTCACACCCTGAGATTCAAAATATGTCGCATATTTCTCTGTAATTGCCAGCGCAAACGCAACTGCCTCTGCATTTTCCAGATTAATAGAACTATTTGAGCCACTATACTTAAATTGCGTGAACTCCTCCAGAATCGCTCCCATATGTCCCGGCACATTAATACATGGAACGATATCGATTCCTTTGCCTGCTGCATAAGAGATAATATCTGTCATTTCACTCTGTGTCAGGTATTTTCCACTTCCATCCGGATACTTGGAACCATCACTATATCCGTCTCCAAGTGCCGGAGTCAGATCATATGTGTTACCTGTAGATGTGGTAACATTCATATCATCCAACGCAAAACGGAAGCCCTGATTATCAGACAGATAGAGTTCTACCTGATTGAATCCGGCTGCTGCCGCATTGTCAATGATTTTCTTGATGTTCTCAGGACTGAAATATTTTCTTCCTGCATCTACGTGAACGATTTTATAAAAATCGCTGTCTCCGCTTGTCCCAGTTTTTCCTGCTGCATATACGTTCCCGGTCAATCCCAAAAGCATACATAGCACAAGTAAAAGAGACAAGACTTTTTTCACTCTTTTCATTATAACTACCTCCTCATTTTATTTCTTTTTTCAACAAGTTGTTTACTTGCCAGCTTTTTCATTTCAAATACCATTTCACACAGGTATCTGGGAATTTCATCTGTACTTCCCGTTTCAGCAATCGCCATTGCTGCACAGGAATGGCACATTTTTTGATTCGAACATCCGGTACATACTCCGGATATGTGAATTTTCTCACTAATATCTGTTAATTCTTTCCATGCCTCTTGAAAGATTCTATTTCTCAGTTCCACCTTGGGTTCCGGCATCATACCGCAAGGAGTCAGCCATCCATCCCAAGTAATCCAGAATGCCGCTTTTCCTGCCCGACACCGAATCATACCATCTCTTGGATCTATACAGGATTCGTCCAATCCCGGTGGTGATATATATCCATCTTCAATATTTTGCAGAAACTGATAATACAACTCTTCACCATACTGCAGCCGATAACTTTCCAGACGATAATAAGCTGCTTCCTTTGGTGTAAATCGTTCATTTTGCCCTACCATGTGTTCATCACGTCGGACCGGAGGAAACATATACGTATTTGTTTCATAGATCAACCCTTGTTCTTTTGCATATGCAACACACGCTTCCAGATCATGTGCATTTTGTGGAGTCAGAGATCCATTCAATTTCACTGTAATGCCTGCATTCCGAAGGCCGTTGATTGCCCTGTCTACCCTGTCAAACATACCTTTTGTCTGACACAATGCCTGATAAGAGATATCATTTGCTCCATACAACGTTATATTGATGCGTGTCGGCGGCATTTTTTTTAGCTTTTCAATCGTTCTCTCATCAATCAGAGAACCATTCGTGTTAATGGATATCAAGAACCCCATATGACTTAACTCTTCGTACAATTTCCAGAAGTCGGGCCAGAGAAATGGTTCACCACCAGTCAAAAGAAGATACAACATTCCTGCCTCTCTTGCCTCTTCGGCGATTTTCAGCCATTGCTCCAAAGTCATAATCGGACGATCATGTACCGCAACTTCACAAGCTGTTTTTCGAACATAGCACATTCGACACTGAAAGTTACACACCGGAGAAAGTTCAAATGTTCCACTGATTGGAATTTTGACCTTTGTCGCTTTCGAAAACATATATTTCGTAAGCGGTGTCTCCACTCTCACTTCTTTTGGATCCATCCTTCTTCCTCCTCTATAATTTTCCGTAACATTTCTACCGCAGTCCGGTTTGGGACACGTTCCAATTCATATATCGGTACATCTTTTACTAACTCCATCACCCGATCACATACCTTATTTACCAAATCTACATCCCAGTTATTTACGGTTAAACCAGAATATATCTTTCGAAATGCCTCCATCTCGTTTAGTCTTCGTACAGCACATGTCTCTGCTTCTTTTAAGATCGCTATAGCCCTGATTTTACATTTATCATTGATATAGCATCGGGACGACCCTGCATATGGTGAGCCATACGCATACCACTGATTACCTTCCATTCCCAGAATAGGTCTGTCACCATTCAGCAGATTCGCATCTGCATATTTACACCACAGATCTGCCTGTGTGGACTTTCCAATCCCCGACGGACCGGAAAAAAGAATGGCACCTTCTGTTGTCCGAACACATGACGCATGCAAAATCATTTTCTTTTCATTCATCAAGATCGTTTCCCAACCGATATGAAAGAAACAATTCCCCGCTTCGTTAAAGAATTGTCTTCCCTCCGGGAGATATTCAATCTGAACTTTATTTATATCAAAGAAAGATCTCATGATAGCATATGGATGATTATTATTTGTATGATCATGGAACCGACGTACATAAGTGCCTTCATCTGTCATCCAGATAGAATAATCCTGATTATGCATGATTTCATTGCCTGAAATAATCGGAAGTCTATGCACTTCCTGAATGTCAACCTCATATCGAATATCCGCACAAGAAGAAGTTCTTTTATTTCCCTCTATAGAAAACGGAACAAAACTCTCTGTGATAACAGTTGGATAAGGCGTTTTTATCTGAATATGTATTCCTGCTATGTTATATTCTGTAATATTCACTGCACTCATCAGGAATTAAAGATATTATTTTCAGATGAACCATTTGTATAACAGTAACTTTCAAGGGGACCATCTTTACAAACATTTTCATCATTAAAAGCTATAATCCCATCTGGCAATCCCCACTCTGGATCACTGGTCGCAGAACAACTATCAACGGATTGCGCATTCATATCCCACGCACATGAGGCTATGTGCTGTGATAATTCAAAGCGTTCAATGTACACCCTTGGTTTTTCATAAACCTTCATCTCTATCTCCTTCCTTTCCCGAGTAATTTCTTTCTCGTATTATTCATCTGCTGTATTATTCCGGCTTATACGGACCACAGCAGCTTCTCCTAAATAACATTCCTCCGCCTGGAGGGTAACACTTTCGCCTGCCGGAATATTTTCCACAGGATATGTATATGTCAAACCGCCAAAATAAGCATCGTCTACTTTACAATGGCAGTGGAGAACCAGATTCGTTAAGTCCTCATTTGATATATTAGTTAACGCAACAGTTGTCTCCTGCACACTAACAGAGACCTTATCTTCCATTAATACAGATTCCTTTTCAAATTCTGCACTGCAGCTTATGGAATCACACTGATCGGAAAGTTCGAAACTATTATTATTTTTTTCAAATACTGTATCCGAATCGCCCGACGGAATGTCTGTTACTTCAAAGTTTAATTCTGTCCCATTTGTAAGGCTGATTGTTATTTGAGCAAATTTCAATTGTTGTTCCGATTGGTTAACTACTGTAAGAGCTGCAATATTCTCTCCATCCTGATCCTCACAATCCGGATTAGTCCCGGTAAATTGAAATAAAGAATCTATCTGCAATTTTCCATCTTCCAGCTCATACGGAAATGTTATCTGCTGCTCTTCTTTCGTTTCTTCAGCCCTTTTTTCCTTGGAACTCTCACGATATACGATTGCCGCCCAGATCAGTAATACAATCAATACTACAGCCAGTGCTATCATGATACATTTTTGCTTTTTACCCGTTTTTCTTCTATTTGATTGATTTTTCTTCTTATTACTTCCCATTTTTCATAATCTTCCTTACATATAAATTTCGATTTATCGAACTCATGTACGTCCAAAAATCGTATAATTATGGAAT
>NZ_JAFBIZ010000063.1 GCF_021531995.1 Faecalicatena contorta | reverse complement strand
ATAAGATACCTCCCATAAATAAAGTAAAACGCTTGCTCTTTAGCAAAGATTAGAGCAAAGTGCTTGCTTATAATTATGGCACAGAAATGCGAAGCTAGGAATGCGCATAGAAGATTAGGCGCTTACCTATATTCGCATATCGGAGGTTGATGGAGTTGTTACAAGTGAATTGAAAAATTGTGTTGAAATGGCAAAAGGTATAGAAAACTATGAGATAAAGAATATCTGGAGCTAGTTAAGCAGCGGTCAGTAATGATCGCTGCTTTGATTTAAAGAGTTATGTTGGATATGTATAGCCTTTTGTTTTATTTAATATATGCTGCCAGTCACGTTCCTCTCGCAATACCCTGAGAACATGAATTTCTCTCTTTTGTTCCATGAGAATATAAAAAATAATAGACGGTGGAATTGGTTTTTTATGAATGTAATAATTCCTGTATAGGATTTGGGTTTTAGGAAATACACCACCCATGTATCCTAATTTTTCCATTTCTCTTTTTATATCATCTTGAAAACGGTCGGCCCGGGCTTGTCCAAACTCGGCCTCAATGTAGTCTGTAATATCGGTCACATCATAAATTGCTTCCCAGGTCAAAATAACTTTATATTCGTGCATTTCTTCTGGCATCTCTCAATTCTGTAATTTTTTTGAAAGCTTCATCAAGGGGTAATTCTCTGCCGGCTTCCATATCATCAATTCCTCTATCTAACATGCGCAGGAAATGTTCGTTTTCGTTCAGGGTATCTATCTGTCTGCTCTTTGTTACTTCCATATAATCACTCCATTCGTACTATCTATAATAGTCTATGCAGTTTAAAAGTTCTTAGTCATAGTGTACCATAGAATTGAGATTGCTACAACAAAATTATTTTGTGCTACTGAAAGGCGAAAGGGTATAAAAAAGGCACTGGTCTGTGAAAATCTTACAGAACACTGCCTATTTTTCATCTGTCAAACCTAGAAGATATTCGCAGGACACCCGGAAATACGCTGCCAGCGCCACAACCTCATAATCAGGTACAAATCGTGTACCCTGTTCAATTCTCAATACGGTTAGATCGTTAAATTCATATCCGGCAAGCTGGAGCTGCTCTGCCAGAGCTTTTTGAGAAAGTTGTCTTTCTGTTCGCAGCTCTTTGACACGTTTCCCTATGCGATTTTTGGTATTTGTCTCTTTATCCCAATATATTATCATACTATTACTCAAACTTTCTAAAGATGAAGTAGCCCTATATTGATTTTAAGTAGAAATATTGTTAATATACTTCTAAAGATGAAGTTTTGAAAAATATTGTTCCGGTGATGGGATGGATTGATAATACTTTCTGTAACGTGAAATACTTATTTAGTAGTAGAAAGGTGGAAACAAAAAATGAATGAATTTTATGAAGCAGTGGCAAATCTGTTGGAAGAATTACGGTGTGATACGATGGAGAGGGATAATGTGATTGCTCCAGAGGATTTAAAAAAGGCAGAGACAGAGCTGAAACGAATGAGGAAGAAACAGGAGCGTTATTTTGAAAAATTATCTGATTCTGACAAAGCGTTTTGGGAAGAATACTTTGAGGTATTGGAACATGCACATTTCAAAGAAGAACAGAGATCCTATTATCAGGGGATTATGGACGGAATTCAGATGTTGGGAGGTCTTGGGCTTATAAAAAATAGCGGTAACGCAAAAAAACTGATTGAAAAGTATAAGCGTTAGCAGACAGGGTGGTATGTTTGGCATTCATACCACCTCATTCAGAAAAATACAGACAGGATGCAGATAAAACACAGGTGTTATGGTTATCTTTTTATGTGGGATTTTTATATGTACGAAGATAGGCTTCGACAATGGCCAGGATAGTAGTGATCTGGTCATCAGAACATTTTGACAAGTATACCTGCAGACGTTTGTAATCCAGATTATCTGTGTGGTTATCTTTGTAAAAGAGTGGTGCAGGGGAGACATTCAATGCACAGACGAGCTGTTTGATTTTTTCAAAACTTGGCACATTCCCCCGGTTTTCAATTTCTTTTAAGTATCGGCTGGATATACCGGCCATCTCTGCAAGCTCCTCGTAAGTTAATTTCTGCTCAGTTCGAGCCTTCTTAAAAAACAATCCCATTTCTTTATTGATTTGTTTCTTTTTTGCCATAGTATGCACCTCCATTTACAGTGTATAGTTCACAATCAATAAAGAAAATGAATATATACTTCACTAAAATAGAGGGATATAGTTCCCTAATATTTGAAAATAGTCACTTTGAATAGTGCATATAAAAAAACACACTATTCAGAGGTTTTTGGCATACTTTTTTATCCTTTGATGTGTTCAGGAGGTTTATGAAATCCAGACAAATCAAGGGATTTTTTTATTTAAGCAATATTGACATTACCTTATCGGCAACAAGGAGGGGCCAATAAGCGGAATTATAACAAATACAGATTTTGTTACCGCAAAAAGTGAATTATACGCCTCTGCATTATGCGGGGAAAATAGAATTGTTGATATAAAGAGCGTCCAGTGGGCAACCGCCCATCTGGGCGCTCTTTATATATGCCGGAAAATTTTAAAAAAATTACTGGCAACACCCCTACAAAGGAAAATACCCATTCGGGATATGGGCGAAAGGGAAACAAGATATTCGCTCATAACCAGTTGGTCGGGAAGGAGGTGAACTCTATGGAGCAATCTTCTTCCTGGGAGGAATGGACGGTCAGACATCAGTTTGATCGGTTATGCAAATTGGCATTAAAGGGCGAAGTCATTGATTATCAAAGACACATGGCTTATCGGCAGAAGCATGAAATGATGCTGTCTGAACTGCCAATGAAGGAGTGGAGCAAACTTTTTACGATGGACGAATACGAATTTGACTCATATCGGTTTCAGGTTCTTGGCTATGACATTGAAGTGAAAGATACCCTGATTGCGGAAGCATTACAATCGCTGACAGAAAAGAAGCGGAATGTGATTTTACTGTCTTATTTTCTGGATATGAGCGATGCGGAAATCGCAAGGGAAATGCACCTTGTCCGCAGTACCGTACACGAGCATCGCAAACGCTCACTTGAATTACTGAAAAATATTATGGAGGGAAGTACAAATGAGAAAGAATGATAATCAGAGAACAGAATCAGAGTTGCTGCCTTTCCATATTATTAAGGCGGCGTCCGAGGGCGATGTAGAAGCGATCAATGCGGTGCTGAAGCATTACGAAGGGTACATAGCAAGTTTGTCTACCAGAATGTTATTTGATGAATTTGGACAGGTACATTACTGCGTGGATGAGACTTTACGTCGGCGCTTGGAAACAAAGCTGATTACAAAAATATTGGATTTTGAGCCTGTACCATATGGAACGGGTAGAAATATGGGCAAGTAGCAGGACGGAATAGTAGTTCGTTTTGCGTCTCATTGGCATACGGTTTTACAGCTCTTTTCCCTTTCAGGAGCCTGACAGCCGGATGCAGCGTACCTTGAAAATTGAATATGGTTGATCCTGCAAGGACGTATGGAGCAGTTGAGCCATGTGATGAATACGCCATGACTACCTGTTCTCTGCTTCCCGACAATTTGTCGGGAAGTGAGAATTGAAAACGAGGGAGTGCTGATTCGGGCATTGAAGTAAAGGTACGAGCGACAAATATTTTATTACAGGCAGAGGGGAGGAACTTTGTGGCGAAGATGCTGCTTTTGATAATGATACTTCCGGCAAAAGTCCGGTCTGATGAAGATGGTGCAATTCCAATGGGGCTATACCTAATAGACGCTTGCAGGATTTCTTTGAAAAAATATGAAAGGGGAACCTAGATGGATGGAAAGAAATTACTGCGTTATAGTATGCAGTTATCTATGTTAAAGCAGTTGCTTTCTAAGAAATTGATTAATGAAACCGAGTATCAGGTAATACAAAAGAGATTGATGAAAGATTATGGCATTGTGTCCAACTTAACTGCTTGACGATATATCTGTGTTGTATTATAATATAATCAACACTACGGTAGGAACATAAAAGGAGGACAAAATGGAAGTTGAACTGATTAAAGCAAATGATCCATTTGACGGTTCTGCCAGACGAAAGATTGAGCGGTTGAGAGTTGCGGCCTACTGCCGGGTAAGTACGGATGATGAAGATCAGATAAAAAGTTATAATTCAATGGTTACGCATTATACAGAATTAATTCAGAATAATAAAGACTGGATTTTTTCGGGGATATATGCTGATAAAGCAATTACTGGCACAAAGGTAGATAAGCGGGATGAGTTTCAAAGGCTGATTCAGGACTGTATGGATGGCAAGATTGATATGATTATTGCAAAAAGCCTTCCACGATTTGCCAGAAACACATTGGATACACTGAAATATGTCCGCATGTTAAAAGAGAGAAATATCGCTGTTTATTTTGAAGTCGAGAAAATCAACACATTAAAAGATGGTGAATTTTTAATGACTATTTTAAGCTCCGTCGCACAGCAGGAAGTTGAAAATACTTCTGCTTATGTGAAAAAGGGCTTGAAGATGAAAATGAAGCGGGGAGAGCTGGTAGGATTTCAGGGATGCTTGGGATATGATTATGATGTGAAAACAAAATCTATCTCAATCAATGAGGAAGGTGCTGAGGTTGTCCGGTATATTTTTGACAGATATGTGGCAGGAGCAGGCAGCACTATGATTGCCAGAGAACTGAATGAACAGGGGAATTTGACAATTAGGGGAAATCCCTGGACTTCATCCAGTGTCATGGGAATCATCAATAATGAAAAATATAAGGGGGATATTTTATTAGGAAAGACTTTTACGGTTGATCCGATTTCTAAAAGACGCTTAGATAATCTTGGGGAGGAAGATCGGTATTATATACATAACCATCACGAGCCGATCATTACAGAAGAACAATTTGAGCGGGCGCAGGAAATGAGAAACCGTAGAAATGGAAACCGGAAACATAATGTTACTCCGGGAAAGCGTGAAAAATTTAGCCGGCAGTTTGCGTTTAGCTGCATGGTAGAATGTGGGTTCTGTGGTTCTAATCTTTCACGCAGACGATGGCACAGCAGCTCAAAATATAAAAAGACGATATGGCAGTGTGTCAAGTCAACAAAAGAAGGAAAGCGGTTTTGCCCTGATAGTAAGGGGATTCCGGAACAGGTAATAGAAGAAGCATTTATTGAGTCTTATAGGATGCTTTGTAATGATAATAAAGATGTTCTGGAAGAATTTTTAAAACGAACCGAGAAGGCACTTGGAGAAAACTCGGTTGAAGATCAGTTACATAAGCTGGAGAAAAGCATTGAAAAAGTTTCTTCAAAGAGGAAAAAGCTGCTTGATAATTACTTGAAGGGCGTTATTGAACAGGATATTTATGAAGAAACAGATGTGGAACTGAAAACTGAACTGACTAATGCAAAAGCAAAGTTAGAATACTTGCGTCAACAGTCAGATGAAAAGAGTTCATTGCAAAGGAGGCTTTCAGATTTCAAAAAGGCACTATCTCACAATGAAGTGCTTGAAGAATTTGACAGAGGAATATTCGAGAGTATAATTGAGAAAGTAATAGTCGGCGGACTAGATGAAGATGGAAACAAAGATCCCTATAAAATTACTTTCATATATAAAACAGGATTTAAAAATGAAATTGGGAATGCAAAAGAGCGTTTCGGGAAGTCTACGAGTATCGGAGATAAAGTGAAAAAAATGTGTTCCGATATAAGTGACGAGGTAAAGGGTGTGTGTTCCGATGTTAGTGTCAACACATGTGGAGACGGTAGTTCTCTTGTCCCAACGGAAAGCGGATGATTATGTTGAGGTTGAATTGGAACTGGATGAGTTTGATGTGACTTCGGCTGAGAGTAAGGCGACTTATACGGAGATTAAGGATTATGTGCTGAAAGAACATGGATTGAAGGTATCTAACCTGTATATTTCGCAAGTAAAAAGAAAGTGTGGAATAGAGGTTGGGGAGAATTATAACTTGCCGAAATCGGAAGATAGCAGACAGCCACAGTGCCCGGAAGAGAAGGAAAAGGCGATAAAAGATGCGTTGGAGCATTTTTGGATGATTTAGAGAGGTGAGCACATGGCATTAAACTATACGGTATATCAATATGACGGCAGCAGGAATGCGGTTGTTATGACGGATATGGATGGCAAGGAGCTTGTAATTGACTGTGATAAGGCAGAAGCACAGGTCGCATTTGATGAGCCGGAGGATGTAGGAATCCTTGCCAGACTCGCAAGGAAGGAGCCTGCAAGTTATGTAAGTATTGCAATGCGTCTGGGCGGACTGCAGGATTATGTGGATGTGTGGAATGAGTTGAATTAAAAATAGTGAACATGAAGTGTCGGTTGGAGCAATCTGACCGACATTTTTTGTGGGAAGATTATTGGACTGTATAATGTGATATAATGAGTTGTACTTTAAGGAGGTGCTTTGATTATGAGAGAAGAAAGTTTAAAATTTTGGAAGATTGAAGAACTAAGTGAAGTTGTTGAAGTGCTTGAGGATGCGTTTGGCGATACAATTGAAAAATATAAGTCAGGGTTAACTTACAATGATATTCTGATTCGTGCGTATGCATATGCAATAATAGTTATGAAAGAAATTGTATGCCTACTATCGAATGGTTTTCCTGATGGTGCACTTGCTAGGGCGCGAAGATTATATGAACAAATAGTTCTGATAGATTATTTTGAAAGCAGAAAAAAAGATTTAGATTTTGATGAGTTGGTTGAAAGATATTGTGATTCGCAAAATATAGCTGCATATTCTAATCAGATAGCACTATATGATTTTTTTGAAAACAAAGAAGAAAAACAGAAAGCAAAAAAGGAATTCGATAAACTAAAAGATAAGTATGCGAAGTTTTTTAAGCAAAAGAATTATGTACGAGACTATTGGTGGCTCGATGATGAAAAGTGCGATACATTTAATAAATTGCAAAAAAGATATTGTGATCCATATGGAAGAATATTGTATAGTAGGGCATGTATATCTACACATGCTGGTACGATGGGCGACTATGCACTTTTAGGGCGGTTTAATCCAAATGGAGAAAAAATATATACAGGTACTACGGATTCGAGTTTTTCTTTGCCTTTGATATTAGCAACAATGTCTTTTATAATATTACTAATATGGTTTTTGGGAATTTAGAAATAGATTTTCCAAAAGAACATAAGAAAATAGAGGAGTTATTGAATTATTATCAAAATACTTTGTTTGTTACATTAGAAATATAAAATTGAAATTTGCAAACTTCAATTTCTAATTGAGAAACAACACAAAAAGTGCTATAATATTATGCAGTATAAATGTCAGATTGTTCATCGGAATTGGAGGATTAAAATGGCGGTTAACTATGATAAATTATGGGGTATCTTAAATGAGCGTGGAATGATGAAAACAGAGCTTATAAAAGAAGCTAAAATCAGTACAAATGCAATGGCGAAGCTTGGTAGAAATGAAGATGTTCGCGTAGGGGTATTAGAGAAGATTTGTTTGGCGTTGAATTGTAAGCTGGATGATATTTTGGATATTGTTCCGGATAAGGAATAAAGTGTGCAGGAGGAAAGCATTATGGAAGAGAAAAAAGGAGTTATTTACATATTAACAAATCCGTCATTTCCGGATTATGTAAAAATTGGTTATGCAGATGACATAGAACGAAGATTAAATCAGCTGAATCGAAGCGAGTGTATTCCTTTTGCATTTAGGGTATATGCAACCTATGAGGTAAATTCCAGATTATCTGATTTGAAGATACATACTATTATTGATAAACTGAATCCTAATTTGCGTTCTATAGATAATTTCAATGGTCAGAAAAGAGTCAGAGAGTTTTATGCTATGACCGCAGAAGATGCATATTCGATTTTAGAAGCTATTGCAGAAATTCATGGGTGTACTGATAAATTAATGTTGGTTAATCCAAATGAAGCAGAGATAAAAGCAGAGGAAACTGCAGAAGAAGTGAAAAAGGAAAGTCGAACAAGGTCAGCTAACTTTACTTTCTCAGAGTGGGAAATACCGGTGGGTGCAGTGTTGGAATATTATACAGACGGCACAATTACTTGTACGGTAGTCGATGATAGAAAGGTTGAATATAATGGTGAAATTATGAGTCTTACAGGTGTTGCGAAGATAATCACGGGTAAGACATCAGGAATAGCAGGGCCAAGATATTTTAAATACAAAGGTACATGGTTGTGGGACATAGAAGGTCGAAAGGAAATATAAAAGGAGATGTACTATGACAAAGTTTTATGAAACAGTATTGAATGTACTTAAACAAGATAATAGATTTTTTTCAGAGGATGGAGTTTTGTTGAGAAACGCCGTTTATGAGGCTGCAATGCAGATGGATACTAATCTTATTCATTTGTTACTTGCTAATGATATTACGAAAGAGCACTTCTTTAAAGAGGTTGATGGAATTACCGTTTTTGATAAAGTAGGATTTGGCTGGGTGGTTAATAATAGAGAGTTTTTACCGGATAGTTATACTCGCTTTAAGAACAAAATTGGTCTTGCTGATGCTGATGGAGATCTTATTTCTTCAAAGGGTAATGTTGAGTTGGTTTTTCCTTATAAGGATTGTGTATTAGAAGGTGGACAAACAAAGGAAGATCAAAAAAGAAAAGAGATTTTTTATAATGAAACATTGGCACCGGATGAAATAGATAGGTTGTTATATCCTAAAGTTTTTACTAAAGCAAAAAAATATGCTCAAGGAGTATATGAAGAGCAAACAGTATATAATGGCGAAAATCTTATAATTAAAGGGAATAATTTGTTGGCAATATCAAGTTTGTTAAAACGTTATGAAGGACAAATTAAATGCATATACATTGATCCACCTTACTATTTTCGAGAAACAAAGGCTACGGATACATTTAAATATAACTCTAATTTTCATTTGTCAAGTTGGCTAGTATTTATGAAGGAACGACTTCTTATAGCAAAGAGATTATTGAAGAAGGGTGGAACCATATGGATCAGTATTGGTGAAGACGGAATGCATTATCTTAAAGTGCTTGCAGATGATATTTTTGGTGCAGAACATTTTGTTGGAACTATACCTCGACGTACTCGCAGTGGAAAATCAGATGTTCCCTTTAATTTTTCTCAAGATTTTGATTGGATTTTAGCATACACCAATGTTGCAGATGACGAAAAGGTTGTTGGAAGAAAAGTAGAAAGAAAGTATTATGAAACGTCAGATTATCCCGGTGAGCCATGGAGACTTGCAGATTTAACTTCGCAACAACCTGCGAGTAAGCGTCCTAATTCGTATTTTACGATGGTTGATCCTAAAACAGGAAAAGAATACCCAGCAAGTGAAAAAAGAACTTGGGCTGTAACAAAAGACACTTTTGAATACTACTATAATACTGGAGCAATTGTATTTCCTGATGATTATGAATTTCTTAACATATCTAAACCATATGCAAGAAAATTTAAATCTGATGATGATAATAACGGAAAGTTAAGTTCTGTAATTTCTGATTTTGCAATGCAGGAATTTATTAAAGCACTTTTATTTGATTGTAAAAATATGGATGGAAATTCCCAAATAGATGAGATGTTTGGACGAGATGAATTTGATTATGCTAAGCCAGAAAATCTTATCAAGAGCATTTTGGAGATTGCTACAGATGAAGGTGATTTAGTGTTAGATTTCTTTTTGGGTTCTGGTACTACCTGTGCTGTTGCTCATAAGATGAACCGCAATTATATAGGTATTGATCAAATGGATTATATCGAACAGTTAGCTGTTGAACGATTGAAGAAAGTTATTGATGGTGATGAAGGAGGAATATCTTTCGATATTGGTTGGCAAGGTGGCGGATCATTTATATATTGCGAACTTGCAAAAGCAAACCAGAATTTTGTTGATGAAATTCAGATTGCTACTACTCTTGAAGAAATCAAAGATATTTATACACGCATCATACAAACCGGATTTATTAGTAGCAGAGTTAATCCAAAAGATATTGATGCAAATGCAGAAGATTTTTATGCGTTGTCTCTTGATGACCAGAGGCGTTTTCTTATGGAACTGCTCGATAAAAACTTATTGTTTGTAAATTATTGTGATATTGATGATGAAGAGTATGGCATCAGTGATGAAGATAAGGCATTCACAAGAAGTTTCTACGGGGAGGTGTAATCTATGGCATTTCTACATGAAAAGATAGATGTTCTCCGTGAGAATGGATATATATCTGATATGCCTACTTATATTTCGGATAATATAAATCCTGCATTTGAATTGCGTCCATATCAAATTACTGCATTTGAGAATTTTATAACACATTTTGAAAGCCCAAAATGTCCGCATC
The DNA here is from genome assembly GCF_021531995.1 of Faecalicatena contorta. GTDB lineage: Bacteria > Bacillota > Clostridia > Lachnospirales > Lachnospiraceae > Dorea_A > Dorea_A contorta_A. Next base: position 7,022 of record NZ_JAFBIZ010000063.1, on the reverse strand, counting down.
CTACGCAGGTATTGTTTCATATGGCTACAGGAAGTGGAAAGACGCTTATTATGGCAGGTCTTATGCTTTATCTGTATAGAAAAGGATATAGAAATTTTCTGTTCTTTGTAAATTTGTCTACCATAGTAAAGAAAACAGAAGATAACTTCCTAAATGCTGCATCTAGTAAGTATTTATTCGCTGAGGAGATTGTGCTGGACGGAGAACGTATAGCTATAAAGAAGGTCAGTAATTTTCAATCAGCAGATCCAGATGCAATAAATATCTGTTTTTCAACAACACAAGGATTGCACACAGATATTTGGGTTACAAAAGAGAATGGGATATCTTTTGATGACTTTGATGATGTAAAGACTGTATTAATATCTGATGAAGCACATCATTTGAATGTTAGTACAAAGAAATTTAGTCAAGAAGAAAAGGATAATTATCACTCTTGGGAGCAAACAGTAAAGAGTATTTTTGACAGAAATAGTGAAAATATATTGCTAGAATTTACGGCTACTTGTGATCTTGCAAATCCTCAGATTCGTGCTGAATATGAGAACAAGATTATATTTGATTACCCTTTACATAAATTCCGTGCGGACCTTTATTCGAAAGAGATAAAAACACTTCGCTCAGATATGGATATTATGGACCGTGCCATTCAAGCTTTGGTGTTGAGTCAGTATAGATTAAAGGTTTTTCAAGACAATCATTTATCTATTAAACCGGTTGTATTATTTAAGTCTGCTAAAATTGCAGATAGCAAAGCATTTATGGCAACTTTTATAGAGGTTATAAAAAAACTGGATGGTTCTGCAATTGAGAGAATTTATACATTGATTGATAATCCTACGATGCATCAAGCGTATGATTACTTTTTATCTGCAGGAATAACCTTTGATATGCTTGCACAGGAACTTAGAGAAGATTTTTCTGAAGAACATTGTGTATCAGTTAATGATGATAAAGAAGCGGATAAAAAGCAGATTTTGCTCAATTCTCTAGAAGATGCATCAAATCCGTATAGAGCAATTTTTGAAGTAAAAAAACTCGATGAAGGTTGGGATGTGTTGAATCTATTTGACATAGTGCGTCTGTACGAAACGAGACAGTCTGGTGGTAAGTCAATATCTCCGGCAACCGTTTCGGAAGCACAACTTATTGGGCGTGGTGCAAGATATTGTCCGTTTAAGATTAATGATGAGCAACCAAAATATCAACGCAAATACGATAATGACGTAGAAAATGGACTTCGTATTTGCGAGGAATTATACTATCATTGCCAAAATGACAGTAGGTATATAGGTGAGCTTCATAACGCATTGCGTGAAATAGGCATTGATCCGGATAAAACTGTTACAAAGCATTATATTTTGAAGGACGAATTTAAGCAGGATGATCTTTATAAGAAGGGTTTAATTTTTATAAACGATAGAGTAGTCAAAAGTCGTGCCGAGGTTAATGAATTACTTCCATCAGTAAGAAACAAAGTGTATCAAGTGACGTTGGCAACAGGGCAATCTGGTGAGGATGCTATTCTTGATGATGGACAAGAATCTTCGGTTGATCATAAATCAAAAACGAAGTTATATACAACTACGATAGGAGAAATTGCAAATATAAATTATGCTATTGTAAATAAGGCTCTTGCAAAAGTTCCGGTGTATAAATTTAATACATTAAAAAGTAGATTTCCTAATTTGAAATCAACAAGAGAATTTATAACAAGCACTAATTATCTTGGAGACATAAAAATAGAGATTCGAAGCAAATATGATGAGCCATCGGTGTCTATTTTATCAACGGCCGTTGCAAGTGTACTTACAAAGATAGCGGCATCTATTTCTGCAATTGAAGAAGAATACGAGGGAACCAAGGATTTCCGTGCAGTCAATATACATGATATTTTCCGTGATAAAGCTGTAAATTATACTAATATTGTAGATGGTGGAATTGGAGTGTCTCAAAATGATATTACCGTGCCGGCTGAAATGCGTATAGACCTAAAAGGAGAAGATTGGTTTACATTCACAGATAATTATGGAACTTCAGAAGAAAAAGCGTTTGTATCATATTTCCGTGATTATGTGGATAAATTGAAAACAATTTATAGCAAGATTTATCTAATGCGTAATGAACGCCAAATGCATATCTATTCGTTTGATGGTGGTGAAAGATTCGAACCGGATTATGTGTTGTTTTTACAGAAAGATAATGAAGACGGTTTTGAACAAATGCAAGTGTTCATAGAGCCTAAAGGTACGCATCTCGTGGAATCCGATAAATGGAAGGAAGATTTCTTGTTGCAATTGAAGGAAAATGCAATTCCGGTTAAAACATTTGTTGATGATAATAAGTATCATATTTGGGGTTTCCATTTCTTTAACAGGGACGTAAGAGGAAGTGAATTTAGTGCGGATTTGGAAATGTTGCAAAAAACGGAAGAACATTTAAAAGTATTAAATGCTTATGCTAAAGGGCTAGTTGGTGGAAATTAAGGAACACATCAGTTGATACGATTTTTGTAAAACAAATGCAATGATTGGAGGAATCAATATGGAATGGACAAAATTTAATACTCATGGAGAATCTTCTAATCATGCATTTGAAGTTATGTGCAATATTCTTTTTGAGAGTTGGTGTAAGAGCGAGTATAACGATCATATGAAATACTTCTCATTTGTAAATGGAAGCGGTGGAGATGGTGGTGTAGAAGCTTATGCAACATTAGATTCTGGAGAAGTTATTGGAGTTCAAACAAAGTGGTTTCCGGAAAAAATGAACACTTCTCAATTTAATCAAATAGAGAAATCTTTTAATACAGCAGTAAAAGTAAGACCTGAAATGATACGGTATATTGTATGTATTCCAAGAGATTTTACCTCTAAGAAAGTGGTTAAGAATGGTAAAATTGCAAAAAATACAGAAGAGAATAGTTGGACAAAGCTAGTTGAAAAACTTAAGAAAACAAATCCATCTGTATCAGTGGAGTTATGGGATGAGACAACGATTCAAACAAAGTTGATGACACCAGAAGCAATGGGGTGTTATAAGTATTGGTTTGATAATACAGAAGTTTTTGATACAGAGATTGTAAAAGCATTTGAAAAAGCCATACATAGCTGGGCAAAGACTAAGTATATCCCGGACTTGTATTCAACAGGTTACATTCATGACAAGCTAGAAGTTTTTACTGGAAATTATAGTATTGTAGAAAAACGATACGATGGAGTACAGAGGATATTGTCTGTTTTAGAAAGGCTTAAGAAGGAGTATGGAGACATACTTAAGTTAAAGTTTCCAGAGAAAGAGAGGTCTATTGTTGAAAATATAAAACTGGATATTGATACCATAAATGAATGGATATCCCGTTTTAAAAGAGTAGAAAAGCTTGTAATTGAGGGTGCGGAAGTTAAAGAAGCTTTTCTTGATGAGAGAATTGGACTGAATTGTATATCAGCTGAATTGAAAGACTCGTCCTTGTATTTTCATCATTATTCGCATTTTACACCGGTTATAGAAATTCTTGAAAATATTGTGGAGGAGGTGTATGAATGTTGTCAATTGCTGAATAGTGATTTTGATAATCGCATCATTTTCCTAGGAAATCAAGGCACTGGAAAAACTGCGGGGATTGTAGCGGAAACTAACGCCTTATTGCAGGAGAAGAGTCATTTGCCGATATTGGTTCGTGCTAAAGAGTTTTCAACGGGTGATAATTGGTTATCTATCCTGACAAAGGCATTAGCATTACCAAATACATGGAGCGATAGAGAACTGCTCAAAGCTTTAGAAAATGCAGCGTTGTTAAGAAATAAGTTTCATAAAGCTAGTGAAAAGGTCAATATACAGCCAAAATGTCTGATTTGCATTGATGGAATAGAAGAATCTTCATCTTGGTCATTTTGGGAGGCGCGGATTGAGGAAGCAAAAGTGTATGAAAAAGATTTTGCCGGAATAAAATTCGTTTTTTTGTCGCGTCCATATGTTTTTAATGAATATTATAAATTGGATTTTAGTTATTGTTTTTGTCGTATGCCAAGTCAAGGGGATGTATCTGTTGCAGAAATTTTCGATAATTATATTGCACATTACAATATAGATTTAGGTGGAAACAATTGGATTAAGGGAATGATAAGAACCCCTATGGCACTTAAACTATTTTGTGACATATATAAAAATTCAAAGGTAGGTAGTTTACCTAGAAATTCAGTGATTATAACAAAACTATTTCAAGAAAAAATCAAGTCTGTAGAGAATGTATACAGAAAGGCAGGAAAAGAGACTGAGAATCAAAGTATGGTTATGGAAGCTCTTGTAATAGTGGCAACTATGCTTGTTGATAAAAGCGACCTATCATATGACGAAATCTATAGTGTATGTAAAGAACCTTTAAAGAGTCATTTGGAAGATGTTTTAAAATTCATCGAGGAAGAGGGTTTTATTTGTTCAAGATTAATTCAGAAGGATGCTTTTAGTATTCCTGAAACGTATTATTCGTTGGGTATGCAACCGGCATTCGATTACCTTATAGCAAGAAAAGTATATGAAGCAGTTAAAGGGAATAAAACTATTGAAGCAGAATATTCCCAAGGTGTTTACCAATTGCTTTCACTTATCGCAATAGAAGAAGATAGGAAGCTTCTATTTGAATATTCAAGCATTGAACTTAGCGATGATTCGAAGTTTGATTTGGTCTGTTATGCTTTGGCAAATACATCTGTTGAGATTGCATCACAATATGGTGAGTATATTAAGAGATTGATGAATTATTCAGCAGGTGAATTTCGAGAGATTTTTGAAAGAATTATTTTACCGGTAAGTAGTGTGCCCAATCATCCACTAGGAAGTGTTTTGCTTGATGAATTTTTGAGGGATTTTGAAGAACCGGCACAAAGAGATATTTGGTGGTCTATACCGACATACTTAAGAGATAATTTCAATGCAGAATGGAGATGTTATACGGAGATAGATACCACCAGTATAAGCTTATCAAGTGAAGAAAATTACATGGGCTTACCGCTGATATTAGTATGGCGTCTTTCATCTGTAGATAATGATGTGAGGCATGAATGTAGATTGAAACTTACAGAATGGGGGATAAATAACCCAGAACAGTTTTTGAATCTCTTTAGTTATTGTGTTGATATTAATGACGAGCAAATTGTAGAAGATATATTTTCTATTGCCTACGGAATTGCGTTAGGAAAAGATGCACGAGATGAAGATCTGGTTAATCTTTCAAACTGGATTATGGAAAATGTATTTTCAGCTGAAGGGCTAATCAAGTATGAAAATGTTGTAATTAGGTACTATTGCACAGGCATTGTTAAAATAGCAATTTTTAAAGAAGTATACAATAGGGAGGTGGAAGATAAACTTATACCACCATATGTTTATCAAGCAAATATTATGCTTGCTTATGAAGATGCTTTTAGTGCAAAAAGGATGTCGGGTTATGGTCCTATTGATTATGATCTGGCAAGGTATGTTTTATGTGATCATTTTGATTGCTTCTTCAGAACGGATTATACAACTAACAGATATTTCGATGAAACAGAGAAGTTGTTTGCCGAATATAGACGAGAATATAACATAGAATCGTTAGAAATGGATGGTCTGATTATATCAATTGCATATCGATACTTATTAGATCAGGGTTGGAATAAGAAAACATTTTGGGAGTATGAAGATAAGAATAATATTGGCGTAGATATTTCTATTAGAAGAACATTTTATCCTGCTACGCATGGTACACAATCAAGAGTAATGAGTATTGCTGAAAAATATGTATGGTGTGTTAAACACCGTATAGAAGCTATGCTAGCCAATCGAGTAAAGTGTAGTGATTATGGTAGAGATGAGAAATTTGTTAATGATTATTCGGATTTAGAGAATTTTATAAATACATATCAAGATTATATAAATTCAAAGAATAAGAGTAACAAAGATCTATGGCTTCATACAGATCAAATGGTCTGCTCTCAGGTTGAAGAATATTCAATAAAAAGTATTGAGGCATGGTTGACAGATGGAAAAGTACCAGATTTTTCCGCATGGCTTAAGGATAATCAAGGAGATGAAATACTTTATGCTTATACGAGCATAACTAATGAAGCGGCAGGTATTGAAGAGACAATTTGGATATCGTGTGGTGCAGTCAAATCTGAAGAATTCGATAATTTTGTCAAACAACTAAATGTTTATTGGGAATCGAGATGCGATTTATTAAATGTTGCAGATTTTCATGCATGGCAAGATTGTCAATGTTATTGTACTCCGCAAGAAGCTTGTACCGTTCAAAGTCATAAGGAAGTAGAAAACGCTATTTTTGTTGAAAGTGATGATATTACTGTGAAGATAAATAAATTAGTGACAGAATGTACAACGGCGCATGCGGAAGATACGGAGAGTACATTCGATTTGCCTAGTAAAATGGTAAGGGAGTTGACTGGAATCACGTATGGTGATGGGTATCAATATTTGAATAGAGATGGAAGAACGATTGGTAAGTATATAAGAGTAGGTGAAAATTGGAAGAATCAACAGAAGTGTTTGTTGATGGATAGGACAATTTTAAAGACAGCTTTTGACAGAAATCAATATAAAATGTTTTGGTTGTTTAGGGTATATCGTTCGCCATCTCATAAAGCATATGAAGCTTTTGGAAGTGATATTATACATGATATAGATAGAAGTTTTGTGGTTTGGAACAACGAAGGGGAGTACCAATATGTCGAATTACAAAATATTGAACCACCCCGTACAGAAATGAAAGAATATGAATCGATTATAAAATTCAATTATTCTGATATCAAGGAGTAGAATCTTCTATCTGAAAGGTGTGTCAAAAAGTGGAGCCATTTTTCAAAAGGTGTGTCAAAAAGTGGCACACTTTTCCGAAAAGTGATTATTCCGGGTCTCCGGCCCACCCATGCCGCAGTTTAGCGCAGTCAGACCGCGCATCAGCCCATTTGATACAATCCGCGTTTCGGCACATGCCGATCGCAGATCAGTCCATTTATTAACTCTTA
>NZ_JAFBIZ010000062.1 GCF_021531995.1 Faecalicatena contorta | reverse complement strand
GAACAGATATACATTTGTTATAAAGATGAAAAAATTATATTTCCTATGATAATATCGCGGATTTTGTTGAAAAATGGGTTATAATAGAAAAAAATACAAAATCAAAAAGAAGAAAGGAAGATTAGATATGGCAGTCGTACATTTGACGAAAGATAATTTTCAAAAGGAAGTATTAGAAACTAAGATTCCGGTGCTGGTTGATTTCTGGGCGACCTGGTGTGGTCCCTGCCAGATGGTAGGACCGATTGTAGAGGAGATGGCAGAAGAAGTTACAGATGCCAAGATATGTAAGGTTGATGTTGATGATCAGCCGGAGCTTGCAAGGCAGTACAGAGTGATGTCCATCCCGACATTTCTGGTGTTTCGGGATGGAGAAGTTGTAAAGAGGGACATGGGTGCAAAGCCAAAACATGAGTTGATGGAGCTGCTAAAAGCTTAAACAGCAATGATAAGACCAGATTCCAGCCATGAGAAAGGCATAGCTTCCGGATATATCGAAAGCTATGCCTTCATTCATCGGGGTAACAGGATTCGAACCTGCGACCTCACGGCCCCCAGCCGTGCGCTCTGACCAAACTGAGCCATACCCCGATACAACTATTCTACCGAATTGCACCAGATAATGCAAGCTTTATTTTCCTTTGGAAATTCGTATGGTATAATAGCCTTAATGATAGAAGGCGTATTTGAATATATGCGAAAGGGGCTTGGATTATGAAAGTAATGGTAATAGGACCGAGAGGTAAAATGGGGAAATTAATCACACAGGTGGCTGCAGGAAGAGAAGATATGGAATTGTCAGCGGCTGTTGGCCCGAAAGGCGGAGAGTATATCGGTAAAGATCTGGGAACCGTGGCTATGGTAGGACGTGATCTGGGAATTCCGGTTACGGATAATCTGGAAGACGTAATTGATTCATGTGACGTAATCATAGATTTCTCAACGAAAGAGATGGCAATGCAGGTATTGGATGCGGCAATTGCTCATAAAAAAGCTCTGGTCTGTGGTACAACGGGATTCTCGCAGGAAGAGATGCAGCGTTTTTGTGACGCGGCAACAGAGATTCCGATGCTGTATGCGGCAAATACTTCCAAACTGGTCAATATTATGAATAAATTGTTGGAAATTGTTACAGAAACACTGAAAGACGAGATCGATATTGAGATTTTGGAAATGCATGATCAGTGGAAAAAGGATGCACCAAGTGGAACATCAAAGGAGATGGGTGAGATTATGGCACATGCGCTTGGAAAAGAGCTGAAGGATATTGCGGTCTATGGACGGGAAGGGGCATCACCGAGAGAGCCGGGAACGATCGGATATCATTCTCTGCGTGCCGGTAATATTCCAAGCAGCCATACCGTATATTTTGGTGGTATGGGTGAACGACTTGAGATCACGCATCATTCCTATAACTGGGAATGTTTTGCACGAGGAGCTTGTGACTGTGCAGCATACCTGGCAGATAAAGGACCGGGATTCTATACGATTAAAGATGTATTGAACCTGTAATCATTAAAATGGATTGTTGCAAAATATATTTGCAACAATCCATTTTAATCCTTGATCAGGTTAATATCTTTCTCGTCCAGACGCATCTTTTCCAGGCGTCTGATTCTTTCATCCAGATGATGATCCGTCAGATACCGGTATACACTTTTGGGAACCAGCTGTGCCCATTCCTGATCTGTCGCGATCAGATTGCGAATCTTGGACCCGGTGATTCCTTTTTCTTCCGGTGCCTTTTTCCATAGCACGACAACATTCAGACCAAGACTTTTCAATCTTTTGTATTTTTCCTCATCCCAATCATCAAAAATGCCCATATAATACACAGCATCTTTTGGTGCATACTGCAGGATGTATTCCGGATAACTGATTGGAAACGGAATGATCTCATATTCTGATTCCGGTACACCGAATTCTGCCATTGCCCCTTTAATGATTTCGCTTCGCTCAAAATAGGTAAGTGGATTGGCCGATTTTGCGGAACGATTAATATCCAGAGGAATATCCCTGGTGTGAAGACTGTCCGGATTGGTAATGCCGATATAAAGCTTTCGACATCTCATCTTTGCAGCAAGTATGTATTCCATATGTTTTAAATGCAGTACCTGAAATCTTGCATGAATTACGCCCGTTTCTGCTAACATGTATATTCCCCCCTCTTCTGTCCAGTGTTTACTTTCGATATTAGTATACTCTGATTGATGAGATAATTGCAAGCCCTTGCAATATCTTGTCGAATTCTGTGAAAAAGAGGTTGACGTTTGTGAAAAAATAGGGTAAAATCACAATATGCAAAAAACAGATTGCACTCTATAATTATAATTCGATGAAGAGAAAGAGTAGGAGCAGATGACTCACCTACAGAGAGCTGCTGGTGGTGGAATGCAGTGGGAGCATTGTTTTGAAAATCATCTCTGAGAAGGAAGACTGAAAGGAAACATCCGATATCCATTAAGTCTTCTCGGGGGTTTCCCGTTACAGAAACCGCGTATGATAGTGCGTTGTATTCGTACTTGTTTTTTAGAAAACAGGGTGGTTGCGGAATGATGATAAGATATGAATCCGTCCCTTTTTTAGGGATGGATTTTTTTTTCAAATTCTTTGTTCTGCAATGCCATAGGAACAGCCAACGCAATAGAAAAGAAATGGAAAGGATGAAAAAAGATGAGTAATCATACGGAAATCAGATGGCATGGTCGTGGCGGCCAGGGTGCCAAGACTGCAGCACTGCTTCTGGCAGATGTAGCATTTAAAACCGGAAAATACGTACAGGGATTCCCGGAATACGGACCGGAGCGTATGGGAGCGCCGATCACAGCGTACAATCGTATCAGTGATGAACAGATTCGTGTACATTCCAATATCTATGATCCACAGTATGTAGTGGTTGTAGATGAATCATTGCTCGAATCAGTGAATGTGACAAGTGGATTGAAAAAAGATGGAGCAATCCTTGTGAATACACAGCGTTCCAAAGAGGAGATTATTCCACATCTGAAAGGATATGAAGGAAAAGTATATACTATTGATGCATATAAGGTTTCGATGGAGACTATGGGGAAATACTTCCCGAATACACCGCTTCTTGCTGCAATCGTAAAAGTGGCTGGTATTATGGATGAGGAAGTGTTCCTGAAAGAGATGAAAGCCTCATTTGAACATAAGTTTGCAAGTAAGCCGGAAGTAATTGATGGCAATATGAAAGCTCTTGAAATGGCGTTAAAGGAGGTACGGTAATGGCAACAGATATCAGTAAATTAGGCGTAAAGACAAAATGGCAGGATCTGACGGAGGGAATGATTGTTGCAGGGGCAGGAACCTCCAGAGATTTTAAGACCGGAGAATGGTCTACCAATAAACCGGTATTTATTGAGGATAAATGTAAGCAGTGCCTTCTTTGTGTTCCGGTATGTCCTGACAGTTCTATTCCGGTAAAAGATATGAAGCGAGGCGCATTTGACTATGATCACTGTAAAGGATGCGGTATCTGCGTAAAAGCATGCCCATTTGGCGCAATTACGATGGAAGGAGTGAAGTAAGATGGCAAAGAGAGACAGATTATCAGGTAATGAAGCAGTGGCGATTGCACTCAGACAGATCAATCCGGATGTATTTCCGGCATTTCCGATTACGCCATCTACAGAGATTCCACAGTACTTTGCTTCTTTTGTGGCAAATGGACAGGTAGATACAGAATTTATCACTGTGGAGAGTGAACATAGCTCCATGAGTGCTGCAATCGGAGCAGAAGCAGCCGGAGCAAGGAGTCTGACGGCGACTTCTTCCTGTGGTCTTGCGTATATGTGGGAAGAATTATATATTGCGGCATCCAACAGACTTCCGGTGGCACTTGCACTGGTCAATCGTGCACTTTCCGGCCCGATCAACATCAACTGTGATCATTCAGACAGCATGGGGGCAAGAGATTCCGGATGGATTCAGATCTATGCGGAAAACAATCAGGAAGCTTATGACAATATGGTTCAGGCATATCGAATTGCGGAACACAAGGATGTCAGACTGCCGATCATGATCTGCCAGGATGGTTTTATTACCAGCCATGCGGTAGAGAACATTGAACTTCTGGAAGATGAAGAGGTTAAGAAGTTTGTCGGAGAATATGAACCGGAGAATTATCTGTTGAATCCGGAGTGTCCGATGGCGGTGGGACCTTATTCCATTACTGATTATTATATGGAAGCAAAGCGTAATCAGGCAGAAGGAATGAAACATGTAAGCGGGGTTGTTCTGGATGTGGCAAAAGAATTTGCTGCTCTTTCCGGAAGAGAATACGGATTGTTTGAAGAGTATTGCATGGAAGACGCCCAGAGAGCTGTAGTAATCATCGGATCTGCAGCAGGAACCACCAAGGATGCTATAGATAAGCTTCGTGCACAGGGGGAAAAAGTCGGAATGATCAAGATTCGTCTGTTCCGGCCATTCCCGGCTTCCGAGATCGCAGAAGCATTGAAAGATGTAAAGGCAGTGGCAATCATGGATCGTGCGGAAAGCTATACCAATCAGGGTGGTCCTCTTGGAGCTGATGTGATGGCGGCATTGTTCAGAGCGAGATCTGAAGCGCTGGCGGTAAATTATATCTATGGACTTGGCGGACGTGATGTGCGCGTAGAAGATATGGAAGCGGTATATGAAACCCTGAAACAGATCATCGAGGACGGCGATGCAGAAGAGACCTATCGTTATATGGGAATCAGAGAATAGGGGGCGAAGAAGATGAGTTATAATTTTAAAGAAACGATGAATAAAACAGAGCGTCTTGCTCCCGGGCACAGAATGTGCGCCGGATGTGGCGGTACGATTGCAGTAAGAAATGTACTCAGAGGACTCCACGAAGGAGATAAGGCTGTCATTGGCAATGCAACCGGCTGTCTGGAAGTTTCAACATTTACATATCCTTATACCGCGTGGGAAGACAGTTATATTCACAATGCATTTGAAAATGCGGGAGCAACATTAAGCGGAGTGGAAGGAGCATATAAAGCATTCAAAAGAAAAGGAAAACTGGACGAGACGTATAAGTTTATTACATTCGGCGGCGACGGCGGTACTTATGATATTGGTCTGCAGTCTCTGTCAGGTGCTATGGAACGGAATCAGGATATGGTATATGTGTGCTATGACAATGGTGCATATATGAATACCGGAATTCAGAGATCTTCAGCGACTCCAATGTATGCGGATACAACGACGACTCCGGTTGGAACTGAAAGTAATGGAAAGACGCAGAACAGAAAAGATCTGGCAGCGGTAATTGCTGCGCATGATATTCCATATGTCGCACAGACTACATTTGTACAGAACTTTAAAGATCTTCATATCAAATCAGAAAAAGCGATTTATACACCGGGAGCTGCATTTTTAAATATCATGGCTCCATGTCCGAGAGGGTGGAGATACAATACACCGGATATTATGGATATATGTAAGCTGGGAGTAGAAACCTGTTACTGGCCGCTGTTTGAAGTAGTAGAAGGAAAATGGATCCTGAATTATGAGCCGAAGAAAAAACTTCCGATTGAAGATTTCTTAAGACCACAGGGCAGATTCAAACATCTGTTTAAAAAGGAAAATGAATATCTTCTGGAAGCCTTCCAGAAAGAAGTAGACAGAAGATGGGAAGAACTCCAATTCAGATGTTCCAGAAATGCATAAAACAAACGTTGTAATTTCGTGAAAAAAATACTATAATTTTCTTATATTTTATTGAAGACAAACATAGAAAAGCAGAGGTATAGATTATGAAGAAAAGAGTAGTAGTTGCATTAGGACACCGTGCACTGGGCACAACACTTCCGGAACAGAAAGAAGCGGTAAAGAATACAGCTAAAGTTATCGCAGATCTGATTGAAAATGGTTATCAGGTGGCAATCACGCACAGCAATGCCCCGCAGGTGGGAATGATTCATACAGCCATGAATGAGTTTGGAAAAGAACATGAGAATTATACGGCTGCTCCGATGTCAGTCTGCTCTGCTATGAGTCAGGGATATATCGGTTATGACCTTCAGAATGGGATTCGTGAAGAACTGGTGAACAGAGGAATCTACAGAACGGTCAGTACAATTCTGACCCAGGTGATCGTTGATCCGTATGACGAAGCTTTTTATACACCAACGAAGGTGTTGGGACGTTATATGGATGTAGAAGAGGCGAATGCGGAACGAAAGAAAGGCAATTATGTTGTGGAAGAACCCGGAAAGGGTTATCGCCGTATCGTGTCTGCACCGAATCCGGTTAGTATCGTAGAGATTGATGCCATCAGAGCGCTTTTGGATGCGGATCAGATCGTTGTTGCCTGTGGGGGCGGAGGAATTCCGGTTCTGGAGCAGGATCATCGCCTGAAAGGTGCCGGAGCTGTGATTGAGAAAGACCTGACTGCCGGAAAGATGGCAGAAGAAGTCGATGCAGATATGCTGATTATTCTGACCAGTGTCGAGAAAGTTAAGATTAATATGGGAAGACCGGAGGAAGAAGAACTTGGAGAGATCAATGTGGATCAGGCAAAGGGATATATGGAGGAAGGTCACTTTGGCAAATATAACATGTATCCGAAGTTCAAAGCTTCGGTTGAGTTTATTGAAAAAAGAGAAGGAAGAAGTGCACTGATTACTTCTTTTGATAAGCTGAATGAAGCGTTAAAAGGAAAGACTGGTACAATTATCGTATAGAGATTATGAGTAAAAAGCCCAAAACGGGACATACTATCTGAAAAGAATAAGGAGGAATGTCCCGTGAAGGCAAAAGTGAATGATGGCTGCATTTCTTGCGGTGCCTGTGTTGCAACATGTCCGGAAGTATTTCGGTTTAATGATGACGGACTTGCGGAAGCGTATGCGGATGTATTGCCGGAAGATGAAAATACGGCACAGGAAGCCAGAGATGCATGCCCTGTATCAGTTATTGATATTGAAGATTAGATTAGATAAGAAGTATCCGGAAGGTGAATTCTGGATACTTTTTTCATATATTAATATCAAAGCAGAATCTGAACAGGGGGACCTTATATGCGTCTGTCAGAGCTTGAAGATAAAGAAGTGATTAATGCATGTGACTGTAAAAGACTGGGATATATCGTTGATCTGGTTATAGATGAATGCAAGGGGAGAATAGAAGCGCTGATCATACCCAAGAATGGAAAGTTTTGCGGTCTGTTTAGCGAAGGAGCAGAATATGTTATTCCATTCCAGTGCATTAAAAAGATCGGACCGGATATTATACTTATAGAGATGTATGAAGAAAAGAGAAAGGAAAAGTAATTTGACTTATAAGAGTATTGCAGATATACTGTATTTATCTGGAATAATAAGAATATAGAAAGGAACGATCAAGATGAAGTGCCCATATTGCAGCCATCCGGATACCAGAGTTATCGATTCTCGACCGGCGGAAGACGGAAATTCTATCCGCAGAAGGCGTTCATGCGACGTCTGTGGAAAAAGATTTACAACTTATGAAAAAGTTGAAACGATTCCGCTTACAATCATAAAAAAAGACAATACCAGGGAACAATACGAACGAAGGAAGATTGAAAACGGTGTTCTAAGAGCATGCTACAAGCGTCCGGTTGCGACATCGGATATTCAGAAGACGATTGATCGTATAGAGACGAAAATCTTCAGCCTGGAGGAAAAAGAAGTTCCAAGCAATGTGGTTGGAGAGATTGTAATGGAGGAACTGAAAGAACTGGATGAAGTGGCCTATGTAAGGTTTGCATCTGTGTACAGAGAGTTCAAAGATGTAAATACTTTTATGGATGAGTTGAAAAAGATATTAAAATAGGATATTAAAGTTAAGATACAAGATAGATTAGGTGATGATATGAGAACGTATAAGTTAACCATTTCTTATGATGGAAGCAGATATCAGGGATGGCAGAGACAGGCGACGACTGACAATACCATTCAGTTCATTCTGGAATGGAGTATCGGGAAGCTGGTCGGCTATCGTGTACATGTTGACGGTTCGGGACGTACAGATGCCGGCGTTCATGCCAGAGGGCAGGTGGCCAGTGTAAAACTGTCAAAGCTGTATGATACAAAAGAACTGAAAGATTCACTGAACAGATATCTCCCGGAGGATATACGTATTGTCAAAGTAGAGCTTGCAAAGAATGGTTTCCACGCCCGGAAAAGCGCAAAAGGAAAGAAATATGAATACTATATTGACTGCCGGGAAAAGCCGGATGTGTTCTCGAGAAGATATTGTTATCATTATCCGGAAAAGCTGGACATTGAAGCGATGAGGGATGCAACAAAGTATCTGATCGGTCCAAAGAATTTTACCAGTTTTACCGATGATAAAGATTGTAAAGATCCGATTCGTAAGATTACGAATATAAAGATTGTAAGCAGTGGAGAAAAAGTACGGATCACGTATTATGGCACGGGATTCTTGTACCATATGGTTCGGATTCTGACAGGGACGCTTCTGGAGATTGGAACCGGAAAAAGGGATGCATCAAAGCTTCCGGTCGTGATAGCAGCTGAAGATCGGAGTCTGGCGGGATTCCTGGCTCCGGCACGTGGGCTTTTTCTTAGAAAAGTATATTATTAAAGCATAGCATGCGATGGGAAATGTGAGGGTTTCCCCGGTTTATGCTTTGCGTGTTAATGTTATATAGGGGAGGACAAAAGATGAAATTTATTTCATGGAATGTGAATGGGATTCGTGCTTGTGTACAGAAAGGCTTTTTGGACGTATTCAATGAAATGGATGCGGATGTGTTTTGCATACAAGAGTCAAAGATGCAGGAAGGGCAGCTGAAATTGGAACTTCCGGGATATTATCAGTATTGGAATTATGCTGAGAGAAAAGGATATTCCGGTACCGCTATTTTTACAAAACAGGAACCGTTATCGGTTTCATATGGAATTGGAGTGGAAGAACATGACAGGGAAGGTCGTGTGATTACTCTTGAGTTTTCAGATTATTATTTTGTGACGGTATACACACCGAATTCACAGAATGAACTGGCAAGACTTTCTTACAGAATGCAGTGGGAAGATGACTTCCTGAAATATTTAAAGAAACTGGAAGAAAAGAAACCGGTAATTTTTTGTGGAGATCTGAATGTGGCACACAATGAGATTGATCTTAAGAATCCGAAGACCAACCGGAAGAATGCCGGATTTACGGATGAGGAGCGTGAAAAATTCACAGCCCTTCTTTCGGCTGGATTTATTGATACATTTCGGTATTTTTACCCGGATGTTACGGGTATTTATTCCTGGTGGTCCTATAGATTCAGTGCAAGAGCCAAGAATGCAGGGTGGCGTATCGATTACTTCTGTGTATCAGAATGTCTGAGGGATCGCCTGATAGACGCAAAGATCCTGACGGACATTATGGGATCCGATCATTGCCCGGTAGAGCTGGATATCAATTAAAGATATCCGCCGTCTACCCCAATGATCTGTCCGGTCATGTATGCCGGTGAAGTGGCGATATTCCAGACCATCTGTGCGATTTCATCCGGAGTTCCATATCTTCCGGCTGGGATTTCTTCTTCCAGTGCCTCTCGTTCCCGGTCGGACAGTTGCCGATTCATGTCTGTGTCAATGACTCCGCAGGCAATGGCATTGACCTGGATATTACTGGGCGCAAGTTCTTTGGCCAGGGCCCGTGTGAATCCGTTTACCCCGGATTTGGCAGCAGAGTACGCAACTTCGCAGGATGCTCCGGAAGTTCCCCACATAGAAGAAATGTTAATGATTTTTCC
Source organism: Faecalicatena contorta (assembly GCF_021531995.1). GTDB lineage: Bacteria > Bacillota > Clostridia > Lachnospirales > Lachnospiraceae > Dorea_A > Dorea_A contorta_A. The sequence continues at coordinate 7,652 of NZ_JAFBIZ010000062.1, read as the reverse complement.
GGATTTCCGTGATACCATCGGAGAGATGGCTTCCCGGCAGCAGTAAAAAACGGAGGACAGGTTGGTACGAAGGATACGTTCCCATTCTTCTGTGCTCATGTCGCTTAGAAGTCCGATGTGGGCAATGCCGGCATTGTTTACGAGGACGTCCAGGTGATCACATTCTTGATAAATCTGAGCATAGATCTGAGCAACGTCCAGGGGATTCCCGACATCGCCGGGAACAAGCGTGCATGGTACCTGGAAATACGTTTCTATAGTTTCTTTTACATTTTCTAAAGCCTTCAGAGAGGAGGCACAGTTCAAAAATGTATGATACCCCTTTGAGGCAAATAATATAGCAGTGCTTTTTCCGATTCCCCGGGAAGCACCGGTAATTAAGATGGTTTTACGATTCATATTCGGCTCCTGATTTCATATTATTTTCATTTTGTTTTTCGGAGTTTTATTATATAATGAAATTGACATTTGTGTCCAGATGAGAAAGAAGAAAGAAGGCAGCTGATGTTATCAAAATATAGTGTGAAGAAGCCCTACACAGTTGTTGTAGGAGTTGTTTTGATTATTATTTTAGGAGTTGTGTCATTTACACATATGACGGTGGACCTTCTTCCGAGCATGAATCTTCCGTATGCACTTGTCATTACGGGGTATATGGGAGCAAGCCCGGAGGAGGTAGAAGAAATTGTTACCAGGCCGGTGGAACAGACGATGGCAACGGTCAGCAATATTAAAACGGTGCAGTCCATATCCAGTGATAATTCATCGACGGTAATACTGGAGTTTGACCAGACGGCAAACATGGATTCGGTAACAATAGAGATGCGGGAAGGCCTGGATCAGATCAAGGGATACTGGCCGGAGGAAGTGGCGGATCCTATTATCATGAAGCTGAATCCCGATATGATGCCGGTCCTGATTGCAGCGGTCGGTGCAAAGAGCGATGATGCATCAGAAACGAGTAAAGTGATCGGAGAAAAGGTTCTTCCGGAGATAGAAAGTGTAGAGGGTGTGGCATCCGTCACGACATCCGGAAGTATTGAAGAAACGGTTGAGGTCACGATAAATGAAGAAAAGATAGATCAGCTGAGTGAGGAGATTCAGGCTGAACTGGAGCGAAAGATTAACGAAGCAAAAGAAGCTCTGGATAAGGCAAAAGAACAGGTTGAAAGCGGAAAAGCAGCACTGGATGCAGGAAAGACACAGGCTGCATCAGGGCTGGCATCTGCAGAATCTCAACTGTCAGTAAAAAGTGAGGAACTAAAACAGGCACAGCTGGAGATTAATGAGAAGATGTCGGAATTGAGTCTGGCAGAATCTCAGGTCAATCAGCAGCTTACCCTTATTCAGATGGAACTTACCTCGCTGAAATCAGTACAGGAACAATATCAGAATCTGAAGGAAATGCTGGAACAGAATCTGACAGAGGAACAAAAAGCACAGATCCAGGAACAGATGGAAGAACTTCGGGCTGTACTGGAGCAGCAGGGAATTACTTTTGATACACTGGATGAAACGATACAGAAAATAGAGACACAGGAACAAAAACTTCAGGATGCACTTTCGCAGATTGAGGAGGGGAAAAAGCAACTGTCAACCATGCAACAACAGGTAAATGATGGCGCATTGTCTCTTGCAGAGGCGAGAGGACAGCTTGCTTCTGTACAGTTTACAGCAGCTGTGGGGATCGGAGAAGGAACAGCACAGCTTGCAGCGGGAGAAGCCGCTCTTCAGATGCAGGAAGCACAGATTCAGTCAGCACAGGAGCAGGCGCTTGCAGAAATGGATGTTGCGTCGATTTTGAATGCCGATATGATAAAAACCATTCTGGCAGCAGAGAACTTTCGAATGCCTGCAGGATATGTTACGGAGGATGGGCAGGAGTATCTTGTTCGTGTAGGAGACAAGTTTAAGAATATAGACGAGTTAAAGAATCTTACGATACTTGATATGGAAGAAATCGACCCGATCCGGTTGTCAGATGTTGCCGGTGTGGAACTGGTGAATAATTCAGATGAAACATATGCGAAGATCAATGGTGAGCCTGGTGTTATGCTGGTGGTTCAGAAACAGACCGGTTATTCGACCGGGGATGTCAGTGACAGAGTACTGGATAAGCTTGAACAGGTTGAGGAAGAAAACAGTGAGATTCATGCGGTTACGCTGATGGATCAGGGAGTCTATATAGACATGGTAGTTCATTCTGTGTTGGAAAATCTGGTATTTGGAGCTATACTGGCAATTTTGATTCTCCTGGTATTCTTAAAGAGTGTCCGAATGACACTGGTGATCGCCTGCTCCATTCCAATCAGTATCACGACCGCACTCGTTGCGATGTATTTTTCAGGGGTGACTCTGAATGTGATATCATTGTCCGGCCTTGCGCTGGGTGTTGGTATGTTGGTAGATAACTCGATTGTTGTAATTGAGAATATTTACCGCATGCGAAGCGAAGAGGGGAAAACAGCCAAAGAGGCGGCGGTTCAGGGCGCAAAGCAGGTGAGCGGAGCGATATTTGCCTCCACACTGACGACGATCTGCGTATTTCTGCCAATCGTCTTTACGGAAGGAATTACCAGACAGTTGTTTGTGGATATGGGACTTACCATTGCATATTCGTTGTTAGCAAGTCTTCTGGTGGCTTTGACTGTGGTGCCTATGATGTCGGCTGGAATGTTGAGGAAAACGAATGCAAAGGAATCTGTGATATTTACTCGCATTCGGAATATATATGGACGTATTCTGCGTGTAATACTGGATAAAAAAATTCTGGTTCTGATCGGGGTGTTTGTATTATTTGCAGGAAGTATTGCACTTGCATATTCAAATGGAACGGAGTTTATTCCGACCATGGAAAGTACACAGATCAGTATGACGCTTGAAACGGAGAAGGGAACCAGTCTGGAAGATACGGCGAAAGCAGCTGACCAGGTAATGAAAAAAGTTGGAGAAATTGAAGATATTGAAGATATCGGCGGGCTGGTGTCTTCCTCAGATATGATGGGAACACAGACGGAAAGCAATAAGATTGAGTTTTATGCCACGACCGGAGAGCACCCGTCTATGTCAAATGAGAAATTGAAAAATGAGATTGAAAAAGTAACCAGGGATATCAATGGTGAATTGACGGTGAATATGTCCAATATGGATATGAGTTCTCTGGGATCTTCCGGGATCAATATTCAGATTCGGGGAAAGGATCTGGATCAGCTTCAGAAAATAGCGAAAGAGGTCAAGCTGATTGTAGAAGACGTGAAAGGAACAAAAAATGTGTCTGATGGAACGGAAGAAAATACGCAGGAACTTCGGGTGATTGTCGATAAAGACAAAGCGGCGGCACACGGTCTTACCGTCGCACAGGTGTATCAGAGCCTGTATGGAAGACTTGCAGAATCGCGTGTGGCGACAGTGCTGTCAACCGATACAGATGATTACGATGTGTATATTATAGATGAAGCGAACGAAAAATTATCCAGAAAAGATGTCCAAAATATGTCCGTTACCGTGGAAAAACAGGATGGAAGTAAGGAAGAAATAAAGCTTTCAGAGATTGCGTCCTTTGAAGATGCATCTGGTCTGAAAGCAATCAGCCGTAAGAACCAGAGCCGCTATATGGCTGTGACTGCAGAGATTGCAGATGATGATAATATTGGACTGGTCAGTAGTCGTGTGAAAAAAGCATTAAAGGCATATGAGGTTCCGGAGGGATATGAAGTGGAGATGACCGGAGAAGATGCGACGATTAATGAAGCAATGACGGAACTTTTTAAGATGCTTGGACTTGCAATTGTATTTATGTACCTGATTATGGTTGCGCAGTTCCAGTCTCTGCGCTCTCCGTTTATCGTAATGTTTACGGTGCCGCTTGCATTTACAGGAGGACTTCTTGCACTATGGCTGTCCGGAATGACGGTCAGTGTTATCGCGATGATCGGGTTTGTCATGTTGTCCGGTATCATTGTAAATAACGGAATTGTATTTATTGATTATACAAACCAGCTTCAGGAACAAGGCATGGAGAGAAGAGAGGCATTGGAAGAAGCAGGAAAAGCAAGACTTCGTCCGATTATTATGACTGCTTTGACTACGATTCTAGGTCTGTCTACCATGTCAATAGGTTTTGGAATGGGAGCAGACATGGTACAGCCGATGGCTGTTGTTACGATCGGTGGACTGATATATGGAACGGTACTTACACTGATCGTAGTGCCATGTATATATGATATGTTCCATAAAAAAGAAAAAGCAAGATTGCGCGAGGAGATTGAAGAATAAGGAGAGATACCATCATGATCAACAGAGCGATTGAATTTGCAACGAAAGCACACGAGGGACAGGTAAGAAAGGGAACCAGCAGGCCATATATTGTACACCCGATTGAGGTCGGAGATATTGTGGCGACGATGACCAGAGATGAGGAAGTCATCAGCGCGGCAGTATTGCATGACACTATCGAAGACTGTGAGGGAATCACTCAGGAACTTCTGGCAAGGGAATTTTCAGAACGGGTAGCGAATATCGTTGCACAGGAGAGCGAAGATAAGTCTAAAACATGGATGGAGAGAAAAGAGGCAACGATTACACATGTCCGGACGGCTCCGAGAGAAGTTCAGATGGTGGCTCTGGCAGACAAACTGTCCAATATGAGAGACATTAACCGGGATTATCCGGTGGTGGGAGAAGAGTTGTGGAATCGTTTTCGAATGAAGAATAAGGAGACAATCGGATGGTATTATAAAGGAATGCAGGAATCCTTGCGGGAGGCCTTTGATGGAGTAGAGGCATACGAGGAGTATTGTCATCTGGTTCGAAAGAACTTCGGGTAAGTCAGGAGTGCGAATATGATTATAAGTGCAAGCAGGAGGACGGATATTCCGGCTCTTTATCCGGAATGGTTTGTAAACCGACTCAGAGCCGGGGAAGTTATGGTACCCAATCCTTACAATCGGAAAAAAGTGAAAAGAATTGTACTGTCACCAGAAAAGGTAGACTGCGTTGCGTTCTGGACAAAAAATCCGGAACCAATGCTTCCATTTCTGAAGGAGATTGATGATATGGGGTATCAGTATTATTTCCAGATGACAATTACAGATTATGAAGAGGAGATGGAGACAAATCTTCCTTCTACAGCAGAATCTATGGCCACTTTTCTGCTTGTCAGTGATAAGTTAGGAAAGGAAAGGATGGACTGGAGATTTGATCCTATTCTTTTGACGGGAAAATATACGATTCCCTACCATCTTGAAAAATTTGAGATGATGTGTGAATGGCTGCATGGTGCGACCACAAGGTGTATCCTCAGTTTTTTTGACTCATACAAGGGCGGCTGTTTTTTGGAGCCGGAGAGAGAAGAGATAGAAGAACTTGCAGAGGGATTGTCGAAAATTGCGGGGAAGTACAACCTTCCATTATATACATGTGCAGAGAAGATTGATTTGAGCAGATATGGTATTCAACACGGTGCATGCATTGACAGAGACAGAATACGCAGATTGATCGGTTACAAACTGGATCTAAAAAAGGATCCGGGGCAACGAAAAGAATGCATGTGTGCGGAAAGTGTTGATATCGGAGTATATGATACATGTATACAGGGATGCAGATATTGTTATGCGACCGGAAGTCCTGAGAGTGCAAAAAAGAAATATGATCAGCATGATCCGGATTCCCCGATTCTGAGTGGAGTTCTCAGGGGAGATGAAGTGATTACGGATCAGGAGCTGGAATCCAGCCGGGATAATCAGATTTCATTGTTTGATTTGCCGGAAATGTACAATGTTTTCTAGTAAAAAAGATAAAACGAGGGTTGTTAAATGTTTTGCAAATTACCATTCTCTGTGTACTTTTTGTATAATTTGAAATTGCTTTTTTCCTTTTTTAAGATTACAATGATGTAAATGACAATATATGGTGCAAGGAAACAGTGAGATAAGATGGCAGAAGTGAGAAGAAGAATGCGGTTCCATGGAAGAGTGCAGGGTGTTGGTTTCCGATATACGGCAAAATACCTTGCGCAGTCTCTGAGTTTGACTGGATGGGTAAAAAATGAATATGATGGGACAGTTCTGATGGAGATTCAGGGAAGGGAATTCCTGATACATGAGTTGATGAAAGGATTGAACCGTAGTAATTTTATACAGATTGACTGGATTGATACAGAGGACATTTCGCTGGAACAGGAAAGCAGTTTTTATGTGCGATAATATTGGCATGAAAGGGAAAGTAATGGAAAAGAAAAGTGTAAAAAGCAAAATTGTATCAGCAGCATGGCAGTTGTTTCGTGAGAAAGGATATAATGGGACGACGGTTGACGATATTATTGAATTGTCTGGAACTTCGAAAGGTTCTTTTTATTATTATTTCAGTACGAAGGATGAACTTCTGAATACATTATCTATGATACTGGATGATTATTATGAGGAGCTGGAACGGGAACTGGATCCTCAGATGGACAGTTTTTCAAAGCTGATGTACCTGAATTATAGGGCGCACTCCATGATGGAGGAAAAGATCAGTATTGATCTGGTGACTTCTCTTTACTCTACACAGTTGGTGGCACAGGGGAACCGGCATCTGCTTGATCAGAATAGAAACTATTATAAACTGATTACAAAAGTGGTGGACGAAGGACAGAAGAGGGGGCAGATACGTTCAGAACTGTCGGTCAGTGAGATTACAAAGTATTACGCAATGTGTGAACGTGCGCTCGTGACAGACTGGTGCCTGAATAAAGGGGAATATTCTCTGGGAGAATATAGCAGAGAGTGTATGCCGATTATGATGGAACATTTTAAAGTGTAAAAATTCCACAAGAATAGCCGGGACAAAGCGGTGTCCGGCGTTCTTGTGGAATTTCTATATTAAGAATGTTTTATGAGTGCGGTATCGCGTCCGATTCCGAAATGATCTTTTCGTAAAATGGCATAAGCTTTTTCGTAATTTCCTTTTCTCATGTAAGCAACCATTTTTTTTAAATTCTCATTGGTTACAGGAATATGCATACCATTTCGGATGGAGTATTGACCGATCCGAATCAACTCTGAAAGATTGTTCTCATAGATGCGATTAATCCGTTCGTTTTCCAATATACTGATGATCTCCATATGCATGGCAGTATCTGCGATCTCCCAGTCATACAGGTTGGCGGATGCAGCACACATTCTCACTACTTTTTCTTCGATTCGATAAGAATATTCTTCATGACGGCCTGATGTGAAGATCATTCGGAATGCAGCACCTTCCAATAGTTCACGTAATTGATAGATTTCATATATGTCTTTATCGGTGATTTCTCTTACAGTCATGGATTTGTAGTAATCTGATACAATGAGCCCTTCGGATTGCAGCATCTGGATAGCCGTACGAACAGGACTGCGACTCATGCTGAGTTCTCGTGTCAGCATGGATTCAGTCAGTACCATTCCGGGTGGATACGTCAGATCCAGAATGTTTTGTTTGATTTTTTCGTAAGCCCGATCGGCAAGAGATGAGTTTTTTTCAGCCATAAATGTTTTCCCCTTTGATCATATATGTAAAATAATTGTGGATGTGGTAAAAGTATACGTCTTTATATATTGTATACAAATTATAACGGTTTTTTGGGAAAAAATCAAGATATGAGGTTGACTTTTGCGATGGATAATGCTATATTC
>NZ_JAFBIZ010000061.1 GCF_021531995.1 Faecalicatena contorta | reverse complement strand
ATATAAAAAGGCTTCTGCCGGAAGGTATCATACATTTTCGCAAAAGTGATACCTTCCGGCAGAAGCCTTTTATTCAGCAGAGTATCAAAACCCCCCACTGCTTCAATATTCCCCTGAACTTTAGTTTTATACTACATAGCCAGCTGACATTTTACCTTGGCGTATCATTTCTCTGAGTTTTTTTGTATCATCTCCAAATTTCATGGCAACTAAAACATTTTTACCAATTGAACTCTGTTAATTCTGCAAATTTCACATAATACTCATATCTGCCACAAATTGGACATGAATAAAAATATTTGACCGGGTCCAAGGAATGTTGCATATATGCTTTAGCTCCACACACAAAACATGTTCCGTTGTTTTCCATTGCTCTCCTCCTAACATCTTCACTTTTGCAAAAAAGTATCCTTTCTCCAAAATATATTTATCTCGTTCCCCAAAGCCTATTCCCTGGGGTAAATCTCCGATTATAGCATCACTCTACGGACACAGAAATACACATCAATTTTATTCCAAAAATGGCGAAAACTTTTGATTTATTGGGCTTTTCTCGACAGAAGGCAGACTGTTTCCACATGATCACAAAACGGGAACATATCCACCGGCTGTATTTTCTCCACTGCGTATTTATGCTTTATCAAGTATTTCAGATCTCTTGCGAGTGTCTCCGGATTGCAGGATACGTACACGACTTTTTTCGGCGCCAGCTTTACAACAGATGACAGAAATCTTTCATCACTTCCCGCACGGGGTGGATCCATGAACACCACGTCCGCCTTCTCTTTGTTTGCAGCCATTTTCACCATGAATTGCCCTGCATCTCCCTGATAAAATTCTGCATTCGTGATCTTGTTTTCTTTTGCATTTATCTTTGCATCTTTGACTGCATCCGGATTCAGTTCTACTCCGATTACCCGTTTCGCATACTTTGACGCAATCAACCCAATCGTCCCGATTCCGCAGTCTGCTTCGATCACCGTCTCTTTTCCGCAAAGATCAGCATATTGGATAGCCGTCTGATATAGCACTTCTGTCTGTACCGGATTTACCTGGTAAAATGACTTTGGCGAGATTCGAAAAGAACAGCCGCACAATTGATCCCGGATAAATCCCGGACCGTAGATCGCTTTTTCTCTGTCTCCCAGAACCATGCTGGTCTTTCTGTCATTGACATTCAGCACAACCGTTGTAATCTCCGGATGTTCCTTGCGAAGTGCTTTTACAAAATTATTCTTAGATGGAAGAATCGGTGATCCCAGAACCAGAACTACCATAATCTCCCCTGTCGTATAGCCTCTTCGAACCAAAACATGCCTTAAAAGTCCGTAACCCGTATCTTCATCATAAGTTTTGATCTTAAATGATCTGAGCATTCCCCGTATTGTCCGTATAATTTTCTGACTCTTTTCATCTTCAATCAGGCAGTCCTCAACGGCAACCACCTGATGGGTACCCTCCCGGTATGTTCCGGAGATGATATTTCCTTTTCGGTCACGATCAAACACCGCATGAACTTTATTCCGATAGTAATACGGATGCTCCATTCCAAGAATCGGACTTACCTTTACAAATCTTCCAAGAAGATTTTCTTCCTGTTTCTGCTTCCGTTTCAACTGCTCTTTATATGGCATTCCCTGAAACTGGCATCCACCGCATTTTCCGGCAATCTTACATTTTTCTGTCGTACCTGCCATCTTATTCTTCCCTTCACCTTTCGCTACTCTTCTGCCCGGATCGCCCAGCGCATCTTCGTTGATTTTGCCCGGCTGTTGCGGATACACTCTTCTTTTGAAGGACGGATCACCTCATCTGCAATCTCAGAATAGATCCCGGCTTTTTTCAGCTGCTTAAACGACTTTTTTACCAGGCGGTCTTCACCCGAATGAAATGTCAGAATCGCGGCTCTTCCTCCCGGAGCCAGCACATCCGGAAGCTTATCAAGAAATTCATATAACACTTCAAACTCATTGTTCACATCAATTCGAAGTGCCTGAAATGTCCTTGCACTGGATTTTTTGACCGCTTCCTTCCGGTCAGATACCGGCAGAAAACCCAGCGCATCTTCAATCGCCTGATGCAAAGCAGTTGTTGTCTCGATCTTCTCCCCTCTTCGGATCCTTGTTACCACTTCTTTGGATATTTCCTCCGCATAAGGTTCATCAGAGTTCTCAATCAACATCCCCATCAATTCTTCCTGTGAAATATCCCGGATCCTCTCCGCTGCACTGATTCCTTTCTCCGGATTCATACGCAGATCCAGCGGTCCTTCCGCTTTATAGGTAAATCCTCGTTCCGGATTATCAATCTGCATGGAAGATACCCCAAGATCTGCCAGTACAAAATCAAATTTACCTGCTTCTTCTGCCACCTTATCAATATTGGCAAAATTTTCCAGCCTCACTGTCAGAATCTCCGGTCCGTATCCTTTTTCCTGCAGACGCTTTTTTGTCTTTGCCGATTCAATCGGATCCACATCCAGCGCATAGATATGCCCCTGTCCTTCCAGACATTTTAACATCTCCAGTGTATGACCGCCATAACCGAGCGTCGCGTCCAGTCCCTGCTGTCCCGGCCGGATCTGCAGAAAATCCAGAATCTCCTGCACTAAGATTGAAATATGCATCCCTGCAGGTGTTCCGCCTTTCTGGATTACTTTAGATATTGTATCCGCATATTTTTCCGGCTGATGTTCTTTATATTTTTCTCTATAACTCTTTGGATGAGTTCCGGAGTAATGAATTCTGCGCTTATGCTTCTTTTCCTGACAACCTTCCTGTTTTTCCATCTATATTCTGCCTTTCCTCTCATTTTTTACTATCATATCACAGCGTCCTATTTCCTGCCAGACTGTTAATATTATATCACAGATATCTTGCAAATAACATGGCAAAAACCGCAAGAAGGTGCTACAATAAAAATAGATTTATAGTAATTTTACGGGAGGTTACCACAATGGGAGTATTATCAAACATTGAGCCAAAAGAAGTATTATATTACTTTGAAGAACTGAGCAAAGTGCCAAGGGGAACATTTTACACGAAAAAAGCCAGTGATTTCTGTGTGGAATTCGCCAAAGCGCATAATCTGGAATATGTTCAGGACGAAGTGAACAACGTAATTATTAAAAAGCCGGGAACTGAAGGCTATGAAAACAGCGAACCGGTCATCTTACAGGGACATCTGGACATGGTAAATGTCAAGACTCCTGACAGTGACCATGATTTTGAGAATGATCCTCTCGACCTTTTCGTTGAGGATGGAAAGATCGGAGCCAGAAACACAACGCTTGGCGGCGACGATGGAATCGCGATCGCATATGCCATGGCAATTCTTGCAAGTACAGATATTCCGCATCCACCGATCGAAGCACTGTTTACTATTGATGAAGAGATCGGAATGGGTGGTGCAAAAGCGATCGATCTGTCAGATATCAAGGGACGCAAGTGTCTGAACATTGACTCTGAGATTGAAGGCGTTCTGACGGTAGGCTGTGCCGGAGGATTTATCTATGATACTTATATTCCGATAGAGTGGAGCGACGAAGAAGGCACTCTCATCACGATCTCTCTCGGCGGACTTCAGGGGGGACATTCCGGAGCTGAGATTCAGAAACAGCGTGGAAATGCCAACAAGCTCATGGGGCGTATTCTGAACACTTTATCAGAAACCTATGATTTTAATCTGGTTAATATTAACGGCGGTACAGCTGCCAATGTTATTGCGCAGAATAACGAGGCAGTTATTGTTGCAGATTCTGAACAGGCAGATGCAATCCTGAAGGATATATGTACACTTAAGGATACTCTTTTTGCTGAATTTCTTGGTTCCGAACCAGACTTTTCACTGACTGCTGCTGCCGGAAAATCAGAATCAACCAAAGCATTTGATACGGAATCGACTTCTCACGTCATTACATATCTGTATGGAGCTCCGAACGGTGTACAGTGCTATGACCGCTCTTTCCCAGGGGCTGTCGAAACTTCTCTGAACACCGGAATCGTTGAGACCAGTGACGATACTGTAAGAGTCAGATTTCAGGTAAGAAGCTCCATGAAGAGTAAACTGGAAGAGATGAAGAAGATTATGAGCATGTGGTGCGAACTGGTTGGCGCTTCTTACGAACTGACCGGCGAATATCCTGCATGGGAATATTATGAAGATTCTTCTCTTCGTCCAATGATGATTGATATCTATAAGGATATATTCGGATGTGACCCTACCGTTGAGACTACGCACAGCGGACTGGAATGTGGTATTCTTTTCGGCAAAAAATCCGATCTCGATATCGTCTCCTTTGGACCTGATCTTCCGGATGTACACTCTGTAAAAGAACGGATGGACATTGCTTCTACTGAACGAACCTGGGAATATCTGAAAGCAATCCTGAAAGCCTGTAAATAAATCCTGTCATCCCATACCGGTTAATTCCGAAAAGTAAAAAGCAGGAGAATCGAAATCCTATCATTCGATTCTCCTGCATCTTATTGTAACACGGCTCTTTCCGCCGTATGTACATGTAAAAAGTGTCATATCCCATTCCCCGGCTTCCATATCTTCCACTGCTGTTCCGGGAATGGATTCCAGATCCTCAACCAGATAATTGAATATATTCCCTTCCGCATCCGTAAAACGGATCTCATCTCCGATCCCGAGATCTTTCAGTCGGCCGAAATGCCTGTTATAATTATGTCCTGCAATAATCATGTTATCCTGATATGCAGATCCCTGATACCGACACGGGGAGCTTCTGAGATTCGGATAACTCCATTCAGAAGCAACCGGAAGTTTTAATCCCAGAACCGGAATCTCAAGCACCCCGATATAAGCTATTCCATCTACTTCATAAACCGGCATTTCCATGTCCGGATACAATTGATAAGGCGGAATATCCTGATCCTGATCTTCATCCTCATTTTCAGTCTCATCTTCCAGTTTTGCAAGAATCTCCAAAGAATTCTGATCTGCCTTTCTGGACTCCCAGATATTATATATTGTCAGACACAGAGCTGCTAGTATCAGAAGCGTTCCCACTGCCATCAATACATTGCCGATCTTACGCTTCATTCGTCTCATCTCCATTTACAGAAAATGACAGCATCTCCCTGAGTCCCTGATGTGCCTTGTAGAAAGTCTCCAGTTGTTCTGAGAGCATATTCCATCTGGCCTCCACTTTCATTTCCGCATCCTTTATCATCTCATCGGATTTAAGTTCTGCTTCTTTTACCTTTTCCTGGTAGAAGCGTTCTGCCTTCTGCTTCAATTCTTCACATTCTCTTTCTGTGGCTTCTCTTTTCTCCCGGATCTCCTGCTCACACTTTTCCCGCTTCCGATCACAGATCTCATCCGTTCTTCCGCTCAATGTCTGAAGATTGTCCAGATACTGATCCGCGGCAATCTGTGCGATATCAAAGATCCCATTTAATCGCAGTGCCGCCTCAGCAATCGATCCGGCTTCATCCAGCTGTATACTTCTGTCTTCCAGTTTTTTCTGTGCCTCTTTCAGCTCCGCATTTAACCGTTCTACTTCTTTACTCTGCTCCAAAAGCATCTCAAGCAGATCTATCCGACTCAACTTTTTTAATTCTTTCTCTGTCATCTGATCTTTCCTCCTGCCACTCATCCTGCCTGCCGCCTGTAGGCAGAAGACATTCTTATCAGTTATTATAACACATCAGAGCAGGAAGCGCCGTATATTTCTATTTTTGTTTTGCAATCCTCCGTATGATTCCCATCCCCCTTCGCAACGGCGCCGTCATCTTCCAGCTTTTAGAAGATTCAAACTCCTCAATCTTTCTCTCAAGCCGGTTTACCTTATCTTTTTCATTCTGTGTCTCTCTTTGATAATGTGCAAAAAGCGCCTGCCAGGACTGATATTCCAGTTCACTGACATACAGATGCTCTTTATCCCAGTTATAAACATCAAATATATGGATATGAAAATGCTCCTGCAATACATCAAACGCATCGGGATCCCGCAGTACTTTCTCCAGCCTGTCAAGTCCTGACGTCCTTAGATACGCCGTCCATCCCTTCGCCATAATCATCAACAAACATTTTTCAAGTTCAATTTCCAGATGAGAAGAAGAGGATGGATTTTGAAAATCTTCTCCAAAAAACTCCCGAAACTTTTCATCCGACATTGCATCAATCAGATTCCTGCTGATCAATACCTGCTCATTGGAAGTACGTATCCGATGCTCCTCTGTTGCACTGCTTACCTGATCTTGAGTTTTTTCACCCCATCGAAATCGGATCAGTTGTTCCGGCAATACATGGATCGGGGTATCTATCAATATACGCAGCCAAAGATCATAATCTGCAAGTTGGCGATACATGACATTAAATCCACCAACTTTATCCAGTACTGATTTTCTGACCATTGCAGAAGGGTGGCACAGAGAATTTCCATCATAAAACAGAGACCTCATCCATTCCTTCTGTGAATCATGCTGCCTTGCAAACAGATTCCAAAGATCCTCGCTTTTATTCGACACATCCTGTTCTTCATCATCCATCAGACTGACTGCTGTAAAGCATGCACCGTATTGTGTATTTTCTTCCATAAATTCCAACTGCTTTTCCAGCTTATCCGGCAACCATACATCATCACTGTTCATAAAAGCCACATATTCTCCCCTGCAATATGTAAGACCACAGTTTGCAGCATAGCAATAGAAAGAATTTCTTTTCATCTTCACATATTGGATCCTGGAATCCGTGCATGACTTTATAATCTCTTCTGAACGATCCGTCGATCCATCATCCACAATTATAAACTCAATATCCTTATATGTCTGTCCCAGCACACTGTTGATCGCACGCTCCAAAAAACGTTCTCTGTTATAGGTACACATCAATACACTAATCATATTTTCCTCACTTTTCCGATCCGAAATCTAATTCCGTTCCCCTTATCATTTCCTACCAAAATCTGCTCATCGCCCGGTTTACCATAGATTTTGCCACATCCGGTTCTTCACCCGTCTCCAGAATATCCGCAAGAATGTGGTGCACGCCCTTCATCTGATCCCTGACAAACTTCCCTGCACAGGAACCACAATAGGTATAGATAGAATCATAACCTGCCTGTTTCAAAGAGTCTGTAAATCCTCTGGATATCTCCGGCTCCTTTGCTCTTGCACATCCCCCAAGACCGCAGCACTGAATATCCATGATCACGTGCACTTTTTCCGGCAGATATGGCTTCATATGCTTTTGCCACAACCGTATCTCTTTATCCGGACATGGAGTAAAGAGATGAATCTCTTTTGTTTTTATCTTTTTTCCAATACCGAGTTCCCCGAGAAGCTCGTAGATTCCTGTCACCTTAATGTCAATTCTGTCCTTCAGAAAATAGTAACAGTTTGGACAGATCATGATTACCTCGGTCACACCAGCATCCCTAAACCCCTGATTAATCCTCTGTATAATCTTCTTTTCCTGATCTTCAAGTCCCAGTTCCGCTATTGGTTTTCCGCAGCAGTCATATACTGTCCCGATTCCGGCTTCTTTTTTCAACAATGCAGCAAGTTTCTTTGTCGTCTGTGGATAAAATGACGGAAAATTACATCCCGGAAACAATACCCTCCCGGAAGTTACATTTCTATAATTGCGAAATAGATAATTCTGTTTCTCCTTAATCAACATCTCATATCCGTCTTCCGTGATCTTCCCATTATTGTTCCTCGTCTTTTCTCTTCTCTTTTCAAGAAATCTCTCTTTTCCATTAATTCCCACAGGGCATACTGACTCACACTTCCCACATAAAAAACAATGATAAGCAAGTTTTTCAACCTGCGTTTCATCTCCTATGTCCATCTGATATTTGTCTAAAAATGCACAATGTCTTGTACACGCACCACAGTGAATACATTCCTCAGTCATTCCAGTTCTTTCCTCCAACCGCTGCATGATTGCTTCTTACCACCGGTAAAGCAGCAGCGTCCTCTGTCTGATATATTCTATCATTCTCCTCTGGCAGCGTCTAATCGATTCAACCAATATATATTATCTATTAATCGTTTTTATCTATATATATTTTTTTCAGATTACATACTCAAAGTTATTCATTCTTTTCATCAAAAAAGCCACTCAGGTATCCGCTGTTTCGCTTCACCTGAAGTGGCTTGATGTACATTATATGTGATACTGAGACTTTATTTTGCTTTTTTCTTAGATTCTACGTCAAAGATTACAGCCGCAAGTAATACAATACCTTTTACTACTTTCTGCCAGTTGGCATCTACACCCATGATGGACATACCAAGGTTGATAACGCCCATCAAAGTAGCACCAATGATAACTCCCGGAATGGTTCCGCTTCCACCGTATGCAGATGCTCCACCAATGAAACAGGAACCGATGGCATCCATCTCATATCCGTCACCTGCTGTCGGGTTTGCCGAATTCAAACGTGCAATAACAACCATAGCGGCAACTGCGGACAAAAGTCCCATGTTTGCATATGCAAAGAAATATACTCTGTTTGTATTGATACCGGAAAGCTGTGCTGCTTTTTCATTTCCACCAATTGCATACAGATGACGTCCGATGGTTGTCTTGGATGTAATATAACCATAGATCAGTACAATGACAACGATCCAGATCAGGATATTCGGAACACCCTTATACTGTGCCAGTTTCCATGCAAACGCAATGATTACGATACTGATAACGGCGCACTTGATGATCTCACTGCTCATAGGTCCTACTGCATAACCTTTCTTCACTTTGGAAGCTCTGCCCTTAAAAGTAACCCCGACAAAAATCAGTGCTGCAATAATTCCAAACAGAAGACAGGTGATATTCAGTCCATCACCATGGAAGAAGTCCATAATATACATATTGAACATTGCCAGATAATTATCCGGCATTGGTGCAATCGTGAATCCATCCAGAACGATATTGGAAAGTCCACGGAACATCAGCATACCTGCCAGTGTTACGATAAATGGTGGTATTCTCCGATATGCGATCCAGAAGCCCTGCCATACTCCGATCAAAAGTCCGGCAGCAAGCATAAGAATCATGGTTGCATATACATTGACACCCTTGTTAACCATGAATGTAGCACCGACAGCACCTACAAAACAAACAACAGAACCTACACTCAGGTCGATGTTACCACCTGTCAGGATACATAACAGCATACCGGTTGCAAGAATGAATACGTATGCATTCTGGGAAATCAGGTTATTCACATTCTGTGGAAGTAACATTCTTCCGCCTGTCTTCCAGGTGAAGAACAAAGTAACAACAACCAGCACAATTACCATTGTGTACTTTTTTAAAAATGTTGAAATATTTACACTCTTCATAATTTACTCTCCTTTGCTTGATTTCAAAATATGTGACATGATCAATTCCTGTGTTGCCTCTTCGCTGCTCAATTCTCCGACAATACGACCTTCATTCATGATATAAATACGGTCTGACATTCCCAGAACCTCCGGGAGTTCAGAAGAGATCATAATCACGGATTTTCCTGCCGCTACCAATTCGTTGATAATACAATAAATCTCATATTTTGCACCAACGTCAATACCTCTGGTAGGTTCATCCAATATCAGAACATCCGGCTCGGCAAACATCCATTTTGCGAGAAGAACTTTCTGCTGGTTACCACCACTTAAATTTCCCACATTCTGCTCAACACTCGGACATTTTGTCCTGAGTTTTTGTCTGTATTCCTCTGCTACTGCTATTTCTTTATCTTTATCAATGACACCGTGACTGCTTACACCTGCCAGATTGGCAAGTGTCGTATTCACACGAATCGGGTTACTCAGAATCAGACCATTTCCTTTTCTGTCTTCTGTAACGTATGCAATTTTATGTTCAATCGCATCCTGTACGGAGTGCAATTTTACTTCTTTTCCATCAATATACAATTCACCGGATATATCATTGCCATAGCTTTTTCCAAAAATACTCATGGCAAGCTCTGTACGTCCGGCTCCCATCAGTCCTGAGATACCAAGTACTTCCCCTTTTCTGACATACATCGATACATTATCTACAACCTTACGGTCCGAATATACCTGATGATGTACAGTCCAGTTCTTTACTTCTAACGCAATATCTCCAATATTTTTCTTCTCCCGTTTGGGGAAACGGTCTGTAAGTTCACGGCCAACCATTCCCTTAATGATTCTGTCCTCAGTAAATGTGTCTTTGGTCTTATCGAGCGTCTCAATTGTTGAGCCATCACGAATTACGGTAATTTTATCAGCTACATAAGCAACCTCATTCAGTTTATGAGAGATAATAATTGAAGTCATGCCCTGCTTCTTGAATTCCAGCATCAGATCCAGAAGTGCCTGAGAATCCGACTCATTCAGAGAAGAAGTAGGCTCATCCAATATCAAAAGTTTTGCATTTTTTGCAAGCGCTTTTGCAATTTCAACAAGCTGCTGCTTGCCGACACCAATGTCTTTGATCAAAGTACGGGAAGACTCCTGTAATCCTACCTGTTTCAGATACTTATCCGCTTCTCCGTATGTTTTACTCCAGTCAATGGCAAACTTTTTCCCCTGCTCATTACCAAGATACATATTTTCGCCGATCGTCATCTCAGGAACCAGCGCCAGTTCCTGATGAATGATAACGATTCCTTTTCCTTCACTGTCTTTAATATTATGGAATTTACAAACTTCTCCGTTATATATGATATCGCCCTCATATGTTCCGTACGCATATATACCACTTAATACATTCATCAGAGTGGACTTGCCCGCTCCATTTTCACCGACGAGCGCGTGAATTTCGCCCTCTTCCACTTTCAGATTCACGTTATCAAGCGCTTTTACACCGGGGAAAGTCTTGGTTATATTTTTCATTTCCAATAAAATCTTAGCCAATAGTATCCCTCACTTTCCTTAAAAAATGCAGGCGGACAATGTGCCCACCTGCCCATTCATGTTTGCTTTTTGCCAAATTATTTGATATCAGCTTCTGTATAATATCCAGAATCAAGCAGCATCTCTTCGTAGTTGTCGATTGTCACTACTGTAGGATCGCAAAGGTAAGAAGGAATGACACCTGTTCCGTTGTCATATGTCTCGTTATCATTCGTCTCAGCTTCTTCGCCTCTCATGATAGCGTCTACCATCTTAACTGTCTGCTCTGCAAGTTTACGTGTATCTTTGAATACTGACATAGACTGTTTTCCGGCAACCAGGTTCTTTACGTTTGGTTTGTCACAGTCCTGACCAGTGATGATTGGCCATTCGCCATTGTAGTTTGCTTCCAGAGAGTTCTCAACACCAAGTGCTGTAGAATCGTTAGAGCAAAGAACAACATCAAGGTTCTTGTCTGCATAGTTAGAAGCAAGGATTGCATCCATTCTTGCCTGAGCTTTTTCTGTTGACCAGTCAGCTGTTGCAACTTCTTCTTTTGCAATCTGTCCGGACTGAACTACTAACTTGCCTGCGTCGATGTATGGCTGAAGAACATCCATAGCTCCGCCGTAGAAGAAGTTAACATTGTTGTCACCAGGATCACCTGTGAAGATTTCCATATTGAATGGACCTTCTGCATTGTCAAGATCCAGAGCTTCAACAATATACTCGCCCTGTTTCTGACCTACCAGGTAGTTATCGAATGTTGCATAGTAAGAAACTGCTGTAGAGTTCATAATCAGACGGTCATAAGAGATAACCGGGATTCCTTCTTCTTCAGCTGTCTTCAGTGGTGTTCCAAGAGACTCACCATCGATAGAAGCGATAACCAGTGCATCACATCCTCCGGAGATCATATTTTCAATCTGGGAAACCTGTGTTGCTACATCGTTGCTTGCATACTGTAAGTCAACTTCGTATCCAGCTTCTTCAAGCTGTTTCTTCATGTTCTCGCCGTCCTGATTCCAGCGCTGAAGATCTTTTGTAGGCATTGCTACACCAATCTTTCCGCTTCCATCCTCTGTTGTCTTTTCTTCGCTTGAACTTGAAGAGCTTCCAGATCCATCAGAACATGCAGCCAGTGACATTGCCATTACTGCAATCAGTCCGATGGAAACCAGTTTTTTGAATCTTGTTTTCATAATCCGTTCCTCCATTTGTTTTATTTGTTACATTAAATATAACAACATTCAGACAGGACATGTTTGCAAAGACTCGCACAAATTAATAAAGATACTTTCTAAAAAAAGAAAAGGTAGCACATTTTTGTGCTGCCTCCCTTTCAAAAAAATGCTATTTTTTACTGTTCTTATCTATTCTTCAACATTCAGATATACTTCATCTCTCAGATGGAAACCAAGATCTATGATAATGTCATCCATGTTTTCATCCGTCACTGCAATTGGCGGAAGCGCCCAGTAAGGGACTTCATAGCCATCCATCGTCCGTTTTGTAGCAGTTCTTCCTACTTCCTCCCCGACGACAGTTTCCCCTTTTGCCATCTTCACTGCACATTGTGCGGCAACCTTTGCCAGTCTTTCAATCGGTTTATATACCGTCATAGTCTGTGTTCCTTCCACAACTCTCTGACACGCCTCCAGATCCGCATCCTGTCCGACTACCACCACTTTTCCGGCAAGCTGCTTCTCACTCAATGCCTTGATCGCATATCCTGCAAGTCCATCATTGCCACACATTACAGCATCTACATCTTCTGCATCCAGAAGTGCTTCATTTGCTGCAGCAAATCCATTCTCCGGAGTCCATGATTTTACATAGATCTCTTTGACTACCGTCAGATTACTGTCCTGAATTCCATTTTTAAATCCATCTACAACATCCAGTGAGTTCGTATCAGCCTGTGGACCACAGAGCATGACCACATTCCCCCCTTCCGGCAAACGATCGATCATTGTCTGAGCCATCAGTTCTCCGACCGCCTCGTTATCGACTGTAATATAAAGATCTGTAGAACAGCCCTGTATCATACGGTCATAAGATATCACATCAATTCCGGCATTTCTGGCCTTTGTCACCTCCTCGGTAAGCTGATAGCAATCCACCGCAACAATGACAATAACATCCATCTCATCTTCGATAAATTTCTCAATCTGTACTTTTTGTTTTTCCACGTCCCCGTTTGCATTCTGAACATTCACTGTTGCTCCGAGCTTCTCTGCCGTAGATACAAATACATCTCTGTCCCGAATCCATCTTTCCAATACAAATGTATCAAACGTAATTCCAATCTTCAGTTCCTGATCCTCTGTATTTTCGTCCGCCATCTCCTGTGTTTTCTTCTGACCACAGGAAATGCAAAGAGCTGAAATCAATACCAGGCACATCACAACTGCAATACATCTCTTTTTCATGAAATTCTTCCTTCCCGATATTCTGTAGGTGTAACACCCGTCCATTTTTTAAATATACGACTAAAGTAGTTCGGATCTCCATATCCGGACTCATGGCAGATCTCTTTGATACTCTTGTCACTGTTGCTCAACTGTTCTTTTGCATACCGTATCCGGAGGTTGGTCAGATAATCAATATAATTCACGCCTACTGTCTCTTTGAATAGTTTGCTGAGATAGTAGGGACTGATCCCCAGTTCTTTTGCCATCTCATCAAGCGACAGTTCTTCCGAAAAATGCGAAGTTATGTATCCCTTCGCACGTTCTACCACGCTGCTCGTCTTTTCCTGCTGTTTCATGGCAATATGCCTGCTCGCATCTACCATCTTCCGAACAAACCAGCTGGTCAGCTCCTCATAGGACTGAAAGGAAAGCAGTGTTTCCAGATATCCCTCACGATCCCGGAAACGATATAACATGCCACCCTGCATATAGGCAATATGTTCCGCCCACAGCACAAACTCCATGGCTTTTAATCGAACTACACCCGACAAATCTGTCGACTGGCTCACCATCCACATGGCAAACTCTTTGCTTCGCTCTCTGGTCTCTTCCTGGTTCCCTTCCTCAACTGCTGCAAATAATTCTTTTTCCAGCTTTACCGGATATGTATCTTCATAAACACAGCTCACCGGAAGATCCTGTGCGTGCGTAACCTTTCCGACTCCCTGTCTCTCCGTATCCAGCGCTTCCCGGTAAGATTCATGGATCTCTTTCCATGATTTTACAGAACCAATTCCTGCCTTAAACTTCAAGTCAAGCTGCTGCTCCAGTTTTCTGAGCATACTCCGAATACCGTCAATCTTAGCAACTCTCTCATTATAATCTTCATTTTCCCGATCGCACGGTACCAGTACGATAATTTTATTGGATACCAGATCTCCAACAATACCCCCGGTTGTCTCCTTTAACATCTCCCGCAAAACCATATAATGCTTCTGCAGACGAATCCCTGCCCCCAGTGTATTCGAAAGAACCCCTTTATGAAGTTCATCTCCACACTCAATCACAAGTACATATCCATAATCCGACTCAATATCCAGAAGTTCCCGGTAATTCTGACTGTTCTCGCTGTTCTGCCCATCAAAAAGTACGCTGTACACAAAACCATTTTCAATCATCGGTATGACGACTTCCAGCTTTTCTTTGATCTCCAGATCATTTTTTACTTTTTCCTTTCTCTCTCTAATCAGCTTCATAGCCTTGCGAAGCGTCTCTATGAGCACATCACGGTTGATTGGTTTTGTCAGGTAAGACAGCACTCCAATATCAATGGACTTCTGAGAGTATTCAAACTTATCGTATGCTGTCAGAACAATAAAGACAGTGTTCTTATTCTCTTTACGGATCTCCTTCATCGCTTCAATTCCATTGATTCCCGGCATCTGAATATCCATAAGTACAATATCCGGATGAAAAGATTCTGACAGTTCAATCGCGATTCTTCCGTTTTTCGCAGATTCAATCTCACATTTATCGCCAAAGCTTTTCCGAATCATAAACTTCAGTGATTCCTGAACTATACCTTCATCATCACAGATCAATATCCGTATCATTTTTATTTCCTCCCCCTGCTTTTTGCAGATATAAGATTACTTCCGTACCACTACTTTCTCTTCTTCTGATATCCATAACATGCTCCATATTATAATATCTGCGAAGCCGGTTGATAACGTTATCCATTCCGATCCCCGCGGAATCTCTTCCACTGTTACTGTGAGCACTTTCTCCACGAAGAATCTTTTCCGCAATTTCCGGCTCAATTCCCACACCATTATCTGCAACGGTAATACAGACATTTTCATTGTTATTATATACGGTAAGCTCGATGCATCCTTCTGTATCCAGTTCACGGATCCCGTGATTCACTGCATTTTCAATCAAAGGCTGGATGATCATACTCGGCATCAGTGTATCCAGAAGTCTTTCATCAATCTTTTTCCTGTAATGAATATCTCCGGAAAATCTTACGTTCAGAATATATACATAATTATCTACCAGCTTTAATTCTTCTCTCAGAGTTGTATCTTTATCAATCTTTCGTACATTATATCGAAAGAAATCCGCCATATTCTCGATAAAGAGACATGCCTTTTCCGCACCCTCCATCATGGCAAGCTGTGCTCCGGCATTCAGACTGTTAAACAGAAAATGAGGATTGATCTGCGCCTGCAGATACTTCAGCTGCGCTTCCTTCAGTTCATTTTTCATAATAAGTTCATTTTCGATCAGCTTACTTTCACGCTCATAATTTTCTTTGGTTTTCTGGATATATACACGAATACTGTCTATCATCTTATTACAGGCTTTTGCAACTGTCGTAATCTCATCTCCGGTCTCAACGATCGGAAAGTCTACTTCCATATTCCCCCGTGCAATTTCATTTGCAACATCTGCCAGCTGAATCAGAGGCTTTGTAATATTTCGTGTCATAACAAGAATCCATGCAAATGCAATCATAAGCGCCGCCAGAAGCAGAAACATACTGATACCTGTCAGATAAGTCAGCGACGTCCGCAGCAGTGAATAGTTATTGGAACTTTCCAGAAAAACAGATGTGTTAAGACTGTTAATACAGGACTGGATATAATCATAGAGCTTTTTTGCCTCTCCGTAATCATCATTATATTTGCTGACATTACGCCCTCTTTTGGCTTCTATCGTACTGTCCGCACGCTCCAGGTAAGTAAGTGACATATTATAGATATTTTTTTCCATTAATTTGTTGTCATCATCCATTGTCTGATGATTCAACTGCTGTATCATATTATTATAATCCTGTTCATAGGAATAAAATGACTCCAGCTGATCCGAGCTCTTTGTATTCAGATACTGATAAAGCGCCGACTGCATTCCCTCTAATGTATTCGACAGATCATTTAACTGGATGTTATTATTATATACGCTGTCAATCTGACGAACTGCTTTACTCTGGTTGTAGGACAAATAAATATTCAGCACAAAGACCAGAACCATAATGACCAGAAACACTTCCAGAAGCTTCGTGCGTATGGATTTTTTTTTCTTCATATCACTATCATTCTTCCTTTTCCATATAGTCTTTTACATTATCTTCCGTAATCAGCGTCGGTGTAACCGTAAGATATTCATTCACATAATCTTTTTCCAGATATTCACTCATTCCCTGCGCAGCTGTCTGTCCAAGCTCCTGTGCATTGATCAGTACACTGGACTTGATAATTCCTTTCTGAATCCCTTCCAGTGTATCTTCTGAAGAATAATATCCGATAACAGAGGTCTGACCCACACGATTATAATCCACGACACTCTGGTATGCACTGATCGTATCAACTGCTCCAAGACACACAAGAATATCCGGTGCATCCGCATTGAGAATCAGGTTACGTACCGTCTCTTCCGATTCAAATTTACCTGAATTATCAATAACCGTCGCTGACAGCTCCATTCTGTCGCTGACAGGAGCTGTCGTTTCGTGGATTCCAGAATAGATCAGATTCGGTGTTGCCCGATCCGAATTGGAATCCACCAGCACAGATACTCTGATCGTTCTTCCTTCTTTCATCCATTTTTTCTCTACTTCATCTATGATCTCATTTCCGTACAGTTCACCTGTTGCAAAATCACTTCCACTGACAAAACTGATTCTGTCACTGTCTGCCACATCGGAAAGAATCGTCATAACCGGTATTCCCGCCTTAGCAGCCTTTTTGATCTTATCCTGCAGAGCATCTCCTCCATCGGCATTCAATATGATACCGTCCACCTTTGCAGCAACAGCCATCTCCAGTAGTTCTTCCGTTGTATAATCTTCCACAAGCCTCTCACCAAAATTTTCAATATAGAGACCATGCTTTTTCCCCTCTTCTCTGGCGCTTTCGTAGATGGAAAGCCAGAATTCCTCCGTAGAATCCTCATTGATCATGGCTATATGTTTCTGATATGTAGTCTCATTCGTCTTTGTTGTTCCACGAATTTCCAGCCGGTGTTCCAGAAATCCGCTGATTCCTGTCAAAGCTGCCAGAAACAAGATACAAAGACAGAGTAAAAGTATGATCCAGTTTTTTTCTTTCTTTGGGACTTTCATTCTGTAATATACCCCTTTTAATTCTTCTGTTTTTACTCTCAAAACACGTTTTTTCTATTATACACTATTTTTTAATACTGTAAAAG
>NZ_JAFBIZ010000060.1 GCF_021531995.1 Faecalicatena contorta | reverse complement strand
CAATGATAGGATGAATAAATATGAAAAAGAAACCCGAATTTCATGGAAGCGATCTGGAAAAGATCGCAGAATATTACAACATCAACCAGGAGGACATCATCCGCTTCGGAGCCAATGTTAATCCGATTGGCTTATCTGCATCTGTAAAAAAAGATCTTGCCAACCATCTGGATATCATCAGCAGCTATCCGGACCGCAATTATACCAGTCTTAAAAAAACCATAGGAACCTACTGCAATGCTGATCCTCACCACATTGTGGTTGGAAATGGATCTACTGAACTGATCTCTCTGCTGATCAGTCAGCGTGCACCAAAAAAGGCTCTGGTACTTGGACCCACCTACTCTGAGTATGCCAGAGAGCTTTCCCTGGTCGGCGGCACAATGGAATACTATCATCTGAAAGAATCCGATGACTTTTCCCTGAATATTCCAGATTTTCTGGATACTCTGACAGAAGATATGAATCTAGTAATCATCTGCAACCCGAATAATCCAACTTCTTCCGCTATCAGCCGTAAAGATATGGAACAGGTGATCCGACGCTGCAGAGAACTGGACATCTTCGTCATGATCGATGAGACGTATGTCGAATTTGCTCCTGAAGGTACGCAGATCAGCTCCATTCCTCTGGTGGCTCAGTATGACAACTTCATGGTCATCCGCGGCGTTTCCAAGTTCTTCGCCGCGCCGGGTCTACGCTTTGGCTATGGAATTACAAGCAACGAAGCTTTTCTCCAGGCACTTCTGACTCATCAGAATCCTTGGAGCCTGAACAGCATTGGCGCATATGCCGGTGAACGCATGTTAAAAGACCAGGAATATATTAACGCCACCTATCAGCTGATTGATTCAGAGCGAACCCGACTCTGCCGCGAATTAAAAGAACTGGAATCCAGAGGAAGCTTAAAATTCTATGATCCTTATGCCAATTTTATTCTGGTCCGGATTCTAAAAGAAGGGATTACTTCCTTTGATGTATTCGAAGCAGCAATTCGTGAACATATGATGATCCGGGACTGCTCTTCCTTCGAAAGTATGGAAGGAGAATACGTAAGATTCTGTATTATGATGCCGGAAGACAATGACCGGCTGATGGAAGTATTCCGCAAAATATAAGACATTGAGAAAGGGACTGCGGAAATATATAAATGTACTTCATATGACATCTATATTTCCGCAGTCCCTTTTTTGTCTGTATCGGTATGCTTTATTACTTCTTCAGTATCAGCGCCATAAATGTAAGCTCTTCCGTTCCGGTGTTCTTAAGCCCGTGTCCGTCTCCGTCTTTACACAGGAACAGATCGCCCGGCTCTGCCGGATATGCCTTCCCATTATCGTCATACATTCCATGTCCGGACAGGATATAATAAGATTCCGTCTCTCCATGATGCTCATGATATCCAATCTCACAGTTTGGAAGGACGGATATCTTCGCATACATCTTACATGCTTCTCCCACGTCCTCAGAAGAAACCAGCGGTTCTCTTGTAATGAATCCCGCTCCTCCATTTACATGCTCTATCTTTACTAATTCTCTTTCTCCGGCCTTTGTCATATCATATCTCCTCCTTGTATTCAAATCTATCCTTCACCCCCTGCTTTTCTTTCATGTGCCAGGAAGTTTCATCTAAGAAAACAATACAACCAAACCATCAGACTTGTCAACCACCGTTAATTTACAATCTTATAGTATTCTCTGGCTGTCAGACTGTACACAACTGCATAAAAGACTGCAAATACTGCCACAGTAATAATCGTACAATTCAAAAACAGTGATACATTGATCAGATTCAGTACTGCCAGAAGCTTTGTGATGACTTTAAATGCAAATGCAATGTGTATCACAGCTGTGACAAGAGGAAGGAAAAACACATTCAGGACCTGACTCTTAATAGAGTGACGCACTTCCCTTTTACTCATCCCGACCTGCTGCATAATCTGATAACGCTCTCTGTCATCGTATCCTTCCGATATCTGTTTATAATAGATGATCAGTACTGTAGCCAGAAGGAACATAATTCCCAGATAGATTCCGATGAACAAAAGGCCTCCATACAGGGAATAAAAGCTTTCTCTGCTGGATTCACGGCTTTCATAATCCGTATCGGCCACCTCCAGAAACCGTTGTCCCATCGCTTTTTCAGCTTTTCTTACATCGTTTTTTTCTCCTTTGATATCGAATGAATATACATATTGCATATGAAGCACACGCTCAAGATATGAAGATAACATACCTTCTGCTTCCGCTTCCCTCTCTGTCAATATCTTCTCGATTTGCTCCGTATGCGGAAAGATTACATAATATCCTCTGTATATTCGGGACTTGTTCTTCTTCTCCACCTGCATATCCGAGAGTTCGTCCGCCACCCGAAAACGGGTTCCATTGATCACCAGTTCCGTTTCCCCATATGGATCGCCCGGACTGTATACCAGCACCTCATTTTCCGCAAGGGTGACATTCCTGTCTTCCATCTGGTTATAGTCATCCAACGGAATCATCTTCATGTCACAGACATCCTGGTCGGAATAATCCCCTTCCAGGGTCAATTCAAAGGTATTCCCGTTCTGAATCGCCACCAGTGCTCCCACATGATAAGAAAGTACAGATGACAATTCCGTTCCGGCATGTTCACATTCTTCCTCCGCGATCTTCTGAATCTCTGTTTCTGTTTCTTTATCTGTCTTATACTTTGTGATCTCTACCTCTTTCGGGAAACGGGTATGCAGTACATCTTCCATGCCAACATATAAAGATACACTTGTGGAGATCATGACCAGGACAATCGTACTTAAGATACAGATACTGGCAAGTCCCGCCGCATTCTGCTTCATACGATAGAGCATGCCGGATACCAGGGTAAAATGTCCGGCCTGATAATAATACGATTTTCTTTTTTTCAAAAACTTAAGAAATGCAATACTTCCTGCAATAAACAGCGCATAGGTTCCAAGGATGACAAGCACTGCCGCTACGAAAAAAAGTGTCAGAGCCTTCAGCGGAGACTCTGTAGTCACTGCAATATAATACCCTGTTCCAAGCGAAACAGCTCCGAATATCGCCAGAAGTGCTTTCGTCTTTGGTTCCTTCTCTCCCTGACTCGAACCGTCAAGAAGCTCAACAGGATTAGACAGCCTGATCTGCAGAAGATTATAGAACAGTGTCACAGCAAATATGGCGATAAAGAAAAGAAGTGTCTTTTCCATTGCTGCTATACTGAGTTCAAACTTCATCTGCTGGTTCCCATGAATCATCTTACGTAAGATCAGATACATCAGTTTCCCAAATAACGTTCCTGATATCAGACCGGCTGCAATACTGAACAACGCAGTACAAAGAGTTTCGATCCCAAGCATTTTTGCAATGTGTATCTTTCCCATGCCCAGGATATTGTACACTCCGATTTCTTTTTTTCTTCTCCTGATCAGAAAACTATTCGTATAAAACAGAAATATAACTGCAAATATCACCATCACCTGTGCCGCCAGATTCAGACATGTCCGAAGGCTTTCATTATCAATATTCTCACTTCCGGCAAGCGCACATATGATGTAATACATCATAACGGTAAGTGTAGAAGCAAGCAGATACGGAATATAAGTTTTTCTGTTATTTTTCAGATTCGTCAATGCAAGTTTGAAATATACCGGACTACTCACACCTTTCACCTCCCGCCTCCAGAACAGTAAGTGTATCCGAAATCTTCTGATACATCAGTTCATTCGTCAGATTGCCGCGATAAAGCTGGTGGAATACTTCCCCGTCCTTGATAAATAATATTCTTTTTGCATTACTTGCTGCTTTCACACTGTGAGTCACCATCAGAATGGTCTGACCATCCTGATTGACAGTCGTGAACAGATTCAGAAGTTCTTCCGCAGCTTTTGAATCCAGGGCTCCTGTCGGTTCATCTGCCAGAATCAGCTGCGGCTTTGTGATCAGTGCCCTGGCAACCGCTGCACGCTGTTTCTGTCCACCGGATACTTCATACGGATACTTTTCCATCAGTTCCATGATACCCAGACTTTCCGCAATCGGCTTCAGTGCTTTTTCCATTTCATCATATTTTCTGCCGGAAAGTACCAGCGGAAGAAAGATATTGTCTTTAAGAGAAAACGTATCCAGAAGATGAAAGTCCTGAAACACAAATCCAAGATTCTGACGCCGGAAAGCGGCGATCTCCTTTTCTTTGATCAAAGCAAGATCCCGTCCCTTCAAAAATACTTTCCCTCCGGTCGGGCGATCCAATGCTGCCAGAATATTTAAAAGTGTCGTCTTTCCGGAACCAGATTCTCCCATGATCGCTACATACTCACCTTTCTCTACATTGAAGCTTACATCCCGCAGAGCTTCCACCTGATTGCCTCCGAATCGGGTCGTATATATCTTCTTTACATTTTTGACTTCTAATAATGCCATACTCATTTCCTACCTTTCTTTCGATCTTTCTTACATCATCTATTATAAAAAAGGAGGAAATGTCCTGCCATTGATTAGGATTACATTTCCCCGCCTGAACCTTACATCTGTGTAAGGTTCCTGTATATGCATTTATTCATGCCTGAACTCTTCTCTCTCCAGCATGAGACAGATTCTGGTTCCCTGATCCACATCTGATTCTGCCCATATCCGGTGTCCAAGCTTATCCATAATCTGTTTACACAGATACAGACCAATCCCTGTCGACTTTTTGTCAGTTCTTCCATTATATCCTGTAAATCCTTTTTCAAAGATCCGTGGAAGATCTTCAGCCTGTATTCCAATCCCGGTATCTTCTACGACCAGATACCGCTTCTTTTTATCCGGATCTTTCTTCATGTATACAAAAACCGTTCCTCCGCTTCTGGTATATTTAAGGGCATTGGACAAGATCTGTTCCAGAACAAACCCGAGCCATTTTTCATCCGTCAGTACCTGCTCATTCACTGCTCCATATTCCAGCCTGATCTTTCGCAGAATAAACATCCTTGAATACTTTCGGACCGCATGTCTGATAATATCATCCAGCGCATAACATTCCAGTGCCAGATCAGAAGACATCTGCTCCATCCGAAGATATGTAAGTACCATTTCAACATACTGTTCAATCTTAAACAGTTCCAGCTTCATCTCTCTGGTATATGAAACATCTCCTTCCAGCGTTTCCTCACAGGACTGCAAAAGCACTTGCATGGCTGCAATCGGTGTTTTGATCTGATGTACCCACATCCCGTAGTAATCTGCCATCTCCTGCCTGGAGATTCTGTCTGCTGACTCCAGTTCCTTTTTCGCCTCTTCCAGATTTTTCAGAATTCTCTGATAATCCCTTTCGACCATTCCCCATGCCTCCGGCATAATGTCCTGTATAGCCCCTGCATTTTTCTCCATGACCAGCAGCTTATCATGATGCTTCTTGTAACTAAAATATCCTGCGATCTCGTACAGAAGTATGCAGGCAACAGAAAGGTTCATGGAATACCAAAGTGCATCTGTCCGCACTTCATACAGATAGCAGACTCCTGTATAGATTCCGACAATTCCAATATACAGAAAGATTTCTTTTACTCGTTCCTTCAGATATTCCTTTAAGATTTTCATGCTTCCACCATATAACCAATTCCCTTTTTCGTATGAATCAGATCATGCAGTCCCATCTGTTCCAGTTTTTTACGAAGTCTCGCCACATTAACAGTCAGTGTATTATCATCAATATACTCATCACTTTCCCACAATCTTGTAATAATATCATCTCTGGATACGATCCTTCCTGCATTTTCTGCAAGCATCTTCATAATCCGAAATTCATTCTTCGTAAGCTCCAGCTTTTGATTATCATAAATCAGCGTGGCATCACTCAGATTCAATACCGCACCATGGCATTCGATCACATTGACCGACCCCTGAAAAGAATATGTTCTTCGCAGAATTGCCTGAAGTTTTGCTGTAACAACATTCAGATCAAAAGGCTTCTCAATAAATTCATCTCCGCCCATATTCATGGCCGTCACAATATTCATATTATCGTTGGCAGAAGACAGAAAGACAATCGGAATCTTCGACACCTTCCGGATCTCCTGACACCAGTAAAATCCATTAAAAAACGGAAGTACAATGTCCAGAAGCAAAAGTTGCGGGTCATATTGCAGAAAACAATCCATAATATTTTTAAAATCCGTCACATACTCCACATCATAATCCCACCGTTTCAGATGTGCAGCCAGAGCACCTGCAATTGTCATGTCATCTTCTACGATTAATATCTTATACACTTCTTGTTTCTCCTTACAGCAATACAATAACCTTTCACCATTAACAAAGAGCAGTAACCCTTAGTCGGTCCTGCTCTTTCATACTATACATTTCTATATTGTTTGTCAAATCGAAACTCTCCATCTCTTCATTCTGTCATGTATACTAAGATATCATTTTTTAATGGAAATAATGTGCACCGATCTTCATGCCACAGCCTCCCTGATCAAAATACAGACATCCGCCAATCGGGTTCACTCCATTCAATGCATCTACAGCAGCCTGCATGCAGCTTGCTGTGTAACAACCGGAATTTCTCACCTGGTTCAGCCACCCTGTAGCGGCCGGACCAAACTGTCCTGACTGGTAGATCACACTTTCGATCGTATTGGGATATGCTCCACTGTTTACCCGGTTCATAATAACTGCTCCGACAGCAACCTGTCCTTCATATGGCTGATTGCCTGCTTCGCAGTAAATAATCGATGCAAGAAGCTCCTGATTGGCACGGATATATGCTTCCCGTTCTGCCTGTTCTTTTGCTTCCTGTTCTTTTCTGGCTATATCTTCTGCAATCTTCTGTTGCTGAGCTTCCACAGATTCCGCTGTCACCTTCACGATTTCTTCTGATACGGACTGCATCACAGTGATCTGCTGTGCAGACTCTTCTCCCTCCTGAGTCTCTACAACTTTCACTTCCGGCTGCATAGAGGCTGCGTGGCTGGTAAATCCCGCTGCCATGACTGCACATGTTGAATACAGCATGAACATCTTACTCAGTCTCTTACGTCTTATCATATTATTTATACCCTCCTGTTTGTTGCAATGAATTAACATTGTTTTAATAAAGTATATTCACTTTTTTCAACTTTATTACAATTATTACAAATTTGTTACACGCACAACGATTGGTATATTATCATACTATTTTTGAGTTGTCAACTTTTTTATTGCTTTTTTCTTAAATACAGTCCTGGAATTCCCCTGCTGCACAAAAAAGCTGTGAAAATCAAGTTTCCTCAATTTTCACAGCTTCACTTTCCTACATCAGTTTCGTTTTATATAGTTGCTATATCTACTAACGTCAGTTTTTGAATATCTGTATTCTCCAGACTGGTAATGAGCGCCTGAGCAGTATCGATTGCCGTCAGTACATTCACTCCCGTCTCAATCGCATTTCTCCGGATGATAAATCCGTCTCTGGAATGATCTGCTCCCTGCGGCGGCGTATCAATTACCAGATCGATCTTGTGTCCAAGAATCAGATCCATCAGGTTTGGAGATTCCTGTTCAATCTTATTGATCTTCATCACCTTCACTCCACCTGCTGATAATGCCTCTGCAGTACCTTCAGTCGCAAAAATCTTGTATCCGATCTTCTCAAATCTGCGACCGATCTCTACTGCTTCTTCCTTATCAGCATCACGGACAGTCATAATCATATTCTTAAATTTCGGAAGCTTGATTCCAGCACCAATGAATGCTTTATACAATGCCTCATCAAAAGTCTTTGCAATTCCCAGACACTCACCGGTGGACTTCATCTCCGGTCCAAGGCTGATATCTGCACCACGAATCTTCTCAAAGGAGAATACCGGCATCTTGATTGCAAAATAATCTGCTTCCGGCTGTAATCCCGGTGTATAACCCAACTCTTTGATCTTATGTCCGATAATTACCTTGGTTGCCAGCGGAACGATCGGAATACCCGTCACTTTACTGATATACGGAACCGTACGACTGGAGCGCGGATTCACCTCGATCACATATACGTCCTCCCCGCACACGATGAACTGAATATTAATCAGTCCGATGACATGCAGAGACTGCGCCAGTTTTCTGGTGTAATCTTCAATCGTTCTCTTAGTATTTTCTGAAATACTCTGAGCAGGATATACAGAGATACTGTCACCGGAATGGATTCCCGCACGCTCAATATGTTCCATAATACCCGGAATCAGGATATCTTCTCCGTCACATACCGCGTCAACCTCAATCTCCTTACCCTGCAGATACTTATCAACCAGGATCGGATGATCCTGTGCAATCCGGTTGATAATTCCTATGAACTCATCGATATCATGATCATTGATTGCAATCTGCATGCCCTGTCCGCCGAGTACGTAAGACGGTCTTACCAGTACCGGATATCCCAGTCTGTTGGCTACTTCCTTCGCTTCTTCCGCTGTGAATACCGTACCGCCTGTCGGTCTTGGGATACCACATTTTTCAAGGATTGCATCAAACAGTTCTCGGTCTTCTGCAGCATCCACATTTTCTGCAGAAGTTCCAAGGATCGGAACCCCCATCTTCATCAGGGCTTCGGTCAGTTTAATCGCAGTCTGTCCACCAAACTGTACCACCGCTCCGTCTGGTTTTTCCAGATCAACGATGCTTTCCACATCCTCAGGAGTAAGTGGCTCAAAATACAGCTTATCCGCAATATCAAAGTCCGTACTTACCGTCTCAGGATTGTTATTTACAATAATAGTCTCGTAACCTTCTTTTGCAAATGCCCAGGTACAATGTACAGAACAGAAGTCAAACTCGATTCCCTGTCCGATACGGATCGGCCCGGAGCCAAGTACCAGCACCTTTTTCTTTCCGGAGGTCTCTTCTACTTCATTTTCACTTCCGAATACGGAGTAATAATAAGGAGTCTCTGCCGCAAATTCTGCCGCACAGGTATCTACCATCTTATAGGAAGCAGTAATGCCGTATTCATGACGCATATCATGAATCTGGCGCTCTGTATTGCCGGTCAGTGCTGCAATGACATTGTCCGGGAATTCCATACGTTTTGCTTCTTTTAATATTTCCGCATTTAATGGACGTGTCTTTAATGTCTGTTCCATCTCTACAAGAATCGCAATCTTGTCGATGAACCATTGATCAATCTTCGTAATCGCGTGAATATCCTCATAGCTGATGCCCTGACGGATTGCTTCTGCAATCTTCCAGATCCGTCGATCATCCACAACCTTCAGTTCTTCCAGCAGATCATCGCCTTTCAGGTAAGAGAAATCATAGGACATTAAACTGTCCACATGCTGTTCCAGAGAACGGATTGCTTTCATCAGCGCTCCCTCAAAATTATCACAGATACTCATAACCTCTCCGGTTGCTTTCATCTGTGTCGTCAGAGTACGCTTTGCACTGATAAATTTATCAAATGGAAGTCTTGGGATCTTGACTACGCAATAATCCAGCATAGGTTCGAAACTTGCATATGTCTTTTTAGTAACGGCATTCTGAATCTCATCCAGTGTATATCCCAGCGCAATCTTTGCGGCAACCTTGGCAATCGGATAACCGGTCGCTTTGGATGCCAGCGCAGAAGAACGGCTGACACGCGGATTTACCTCAATCACACAGTATTCAAACGTCTCCGGATGCAGTGCATACTGCACATTACATCCTCCGGTAATATTCAGTTCACTGATGATATTCAGCGCAGAGGTACGCAGCATCTGATACTCCTTGTCTCCCAGTGTCTGAGAAGGAGCCACAACGATACTGTCACCGGTATGCACACCGACAGGATCAATATTCTCCATATTACATACGGTGATACAGTTGCCGGCACTGTCACGCATCACCTCATACTCAATCTCTTTCCATCCTGCGATACAACGTTCTACCAGAACCTGTCCCACACGGGAAAGGCGAAGTCCGTTTTCCAAGATCTCCACCAGCTGTACTCTGTCATGCGCGATACCACCGCCGCTTCCGCCCAGCGTATAAGCCGGACGAAGAACGACCGGATATCCGATCTCTTCTGCAAATTTCACGCCGGTCTCTACATCCTCTACGACCAGAGACGCTGCACAAGGCTCTCCGATCTTTTCCATCGTCGCCTTAAATTCCAGTCGGTCTTCAGCTTTTTTAATCGTTTCGGACGTAGTACCAATCAGACGTACACCATGCTCTTTCAGGAAACCTGCTTCTTCCAGCTCCATGGCAAGATTCAGTCCTGCCTGTCCTCCAAGTGTCGGAAGCACACTGTCAGGCTTTTCTTTCAGAATCAGTTGTTCCACTACTTCAACCGTCAATGGTTCAATATATACTCTGTCCGCAATATCTTTATCTGTCATAATCGTAGCCGGATTGGAATTCAGAAGTACGACTTCCAGCCCTTCTTCTTTCAGCGAACGGCAGGCCTGTGTACCTGCATAGTCAAATTCTGCTGCCTGTCCGATGATAATAGGACCGGAGCCAATCACTAATACTTTTTTGATATCTTTATTTCTAGGCATTATTTTGCTCCTTTCATCATATCCATAAATCTGTCAAACAGGTACCCGGAATCCTGTGGTCCAGGGCATGCCTCCGGATGGAACTGAACCGTAAATATGTTCTTTCCTGCATATGCCAGTCCTTCATTCGTCTTATCATTGACATTGATAAATGCTTCCGCTGCCACAGAAGGATCCAGAGAAGACGCATCCACTGCATATCCATGGTTCTGTGAAGAGATGTATACCCGGTTATTGCAAAGATCCTTTACCGGATGATTGCCTCCACGGTGTCCATACTTCAGCTTATATGTCTTTCCGCCATTGGCAAGAGCCATCAGCTGATGTCCGAGACAGATTGCAAAAATCGGTATATCTGTATTGTATAATTTCTTGATTTCTTCGATAATAGATACACATGTTGCCGGATCACCAGGTCCGTTCGACAACATGATTCCATCCGGATCAGATGCTATGATTTCTTCCGCTTTTGTGTCTGCCGGATAAACCGTCACTTCACAGCCGCGTTGATTTAAAGATCGGGCAATGTTATTCTTTGCTCCGAAGTCCATAAGAGCCACCTTCGGTCCATCGCCTTTTAAGACATATTTTTCATCACATGTAACCTTGGAAACCACATCTCCTACTACATATGCTTTTAATTTTGGAATAATCTCATTCAGATCATAGTTCTCATTTGTTGTGATCATTCCATTCATCGTACCTTTTTCACGAAGAATCTTCGTAAGTGCACGTGTATCAATTCCTGCGATTCCCGGAATGTCCTGCTTCTTGAGGAAGTCCTGAATCGTACCCTCGCATCGGAAGTTACTTGGCATTCTGGACAGTTCTCTTACAATATAACCATCCGGCCATGCTTTTTTTGACTCCATATCCGGTGTAATGCCATAATTTCCAATCAATGGATAGGTCATAACTACGGCCTGTCCCGCATAAGAAGGGTCGGTTAACACCTCAAGATAACCTGTCATTGAAGTATTAAACACTATCTCGCTAATCATGTCTTTTGTCGAACCGATACTGGTTCCGGTAAAGACGGTTCCGTCTTCTAATATAAGAAATGCTTTCATATATTCACCTTTTCCCTTCCTGTTCCTTTACTTTTGTGCGACATTTTTTATGCATCTCATCATATAAACCCTGTTTTTTACAGAGAAAAAGACAGTTTGTGCAAGCACACACAACTGCCTTGTTAATATAATGAGTCCTCGACAATCTTTGTCTTCACAAATTGTAAAAATTATACTACAAAAAATGATGTTTTTCAACGTGGATTTTCCATTTTTATTTATTTTTATGCATAGTGCCTTTACAGATTCTATCTGTCTTCCTCTACTTATTGATATTGCCAGATTATCATGATTTTATTTAAATCCGGGTCATCCATATACTGGTATCTGACCTCATTAAGCCCATAATACGATGCAAGATTCTGTGCCGCACTTTTGATCAGATTCTGGAAAATATCATCATGTGCCTCCGTATAGATATCGTGTCCGGCAAACTTGATGACTGTAGGATTCTCACCAGCCTGGATGGTCTCATTCATCCTGGCAAGTAACGCATCACGGTCATACTCTGTATAATACAGTCCATTGACCACATAATAATTACAATCCATCTTTGTACATGCCGGAAATGCCACATCAGTATCCGGAATATGTGTACCGGAGATCTGGGTATCATCACAACACATGTAATCATAACTTACATTCCCCTGCCAGGCAGCGGTATCTTCCCCTTCCGCCTCCTGAAATACCGGATCTCCCCAGGTTGTATCCACATAATAATAATCACCATTGCAGCAAACGAGATTCCATGCATGCGTCTGTCCATCTTTTGTTTTTCCTGTAATATATGTACAAAATACACCCATACGTTCCAGAAGATACTGTGTTGCTTTCGAATATCCCGCACATACAGAACGATGATTGACAAATACACTGTAGATATTCTGGTTATCAGAAGCATTCATATCGTAATCCACCAGATTGACTATATACTCGTATACATACAGAATCTTCTGATAATCATCTGCACCTTCCGGCACCCCGGTCAGACACTGTTCTGCTGCCACCTGAATCTCCTGTTCCATCTCAGCCTTTTTCTGCCCATCATACAGATATCCCGGTTCAAGTATGGTATAGATCTCATTCCCGTCATATGCCGTAGCTGTCGTAGTACCATCACACCAGAAAATCTCGGGGAAATCTTTCAGCACATATTGAAACAGCGCGTTGGCACGATCTGCTTTCGATGCATGAATACAGATCGCATCCATATGATCTCTCACTCCCTGAAGAATCTCCTGATACGCCTGTCTTTCTTCCTCTGTAATCTGCTGATAGTAATACTTTCCTTCCAGTTCTTCCTGACCGACATGAACCTCCTGGTATACAATCTCCTCTCCGAACAGCTTCTTTCTGATTGCGGATATCCCCTCACTCCCTGCCGTTCTAATGCAAAGGACAGCCAAAATCAGACACAATATCGTCAAAATTCCTGAAAGAAAACGTATCAGACATCCTCTCTTTTTCTTTTTATTCATAGCTTCCCCCATATGTATTATGATGCATTATTATACCTTTTTTTATGCAAATATACAAGTTCAATCATCGGCAGACAGTCTTATGCAACGTTTGATGTAACCAATTTATTTTCCTCTCATATGATATAAGTGACAGATTTTTCATGAGGTAATATATGAACGCTTTCAACGCCACCGCGCAGGATACTCCCGACAAGGGGCGACTGCAGATCAATATAACATCTGACATCACTGCCTATCCCGTGTCCGGTGCTTCCATCTCCATCTCTTATACCGGAGTCCCTGACAGTCCGATCGAGCAGCTTAAGACAGATTCCTCCGGTCAGACCGAGACCATTGAACTGGATGCTCCTCCCCTCGACTACAGTCTGGATTCCCGCAGTGAGGAACAGCCTTATGCTGAATATACGCTGAATGTCTCTGCCCCCGGATATGAATCAGTCAGCATCGCAGGAACCGAGATTCTTCCAACCATTACAGCAATTCAGAATATTTCCCTCAGACCAATGGACACTCCGGAACCTTCGGAAAGTATCTTTGTGATACCTGCACATACATTATATGGAACTTACCCGGCAAAGATACCCGAAGAAGAGATCAAACCGACTACAGAAACCGGCGAGATCGTATTAAGCCGGGTCGTTGTTCCCGAATATATCGTCGTGCATGACGGCAGTCCCCGCGATACAACTGCCCGTAATTATTATGTGAAATACAAGGACTATATTAAAAATGTTGCTTCCAGCGAGATCTACGCCACATGGCCTGCAGATACTATTCGGGCAAATGTTCTGGCGATCATGTCTTTTACTCTGAACCGTGTGTATACGGAGTGGTACCGAAATAAGGGCTACGACTTTACAATCACATCCTCTACAGCATTTGATCACAAATGGATCCCGGAACGCAATATCTATGACACGATCTCTCTCATTGTTGACGAATTATTTGCGGATTACCTGTCACGTCCCAACGTACGTCAGCCGATTTTGACTCAGTACTGTGATGGCAGACAGGTACAGTGCCCGAACTGGATGACCCAATGGGGCAGTCTGTCTCTGGGAGAACAGGGATATTCTCCGATTGAGATCCTCCGCTATTATTATGGGGATGACATGTACATCAACACTGCAGAAGCCATCTCCGGCATCCCTTCCTCATGGCCGGGTTATACTCTTGAGATCGGCTCTTCCGGCCAAAAGGTACGCCAGATGCAGGAACAGCTCAATGTCATCGCCGGTGCTTACCCTGCGATTCCCAAGGTTACGGTGGATGGCGTCTACGGTCCTGCAACCGCTGAAGCTGTCCGGATATTCCAGTCTGTCTTTGGACTGCCACAGACCGGAGAAGTTGATTATCGTACCTGGTTTAAGATATCGGAAATCTACGTTGGAGTATCCAGAATTGCCGAGTTAGTTTAAAAAGTGGAACCATTCTGCCCACCAGATCATCTGGCCGGGAAGAAATCGGCAAAGAGGTTTTCTTCCCGGCTTCTGGATCATATACATTATTCTTAATACAGGCTCTGAAGAATCTCCACGCACTTATCAATTCCCAGTTCTCCACTGTCCAGTGTGATGTGATAGTTCTGTGCATGCCCCCACTTCATATCCGTGTAAAATCGATGATAAGCCGCACGTCGTTTGTCCTTTTCCTTCAGACGCTGAATCGGAGATTTTTCCTGTTCTCCGTACACCTCGACAATTCTTTTTGCACGAAACTCCATACTTGCATGAATAAACACTTTCAGACAGTCTGCGTGATCTCGCAGAATATAATCTGCACATCTTCCTACAATCACACAGGGCTCCTTTTCTGCCACCTTTTTTCCTATCGTTCGTCCTCCGCTTCCGAACTCACGACTGATCGTAATAATTCTATTTTTCATAATATCTACTCTCCTTTTACGTTCAACTCCCTATATGTCACTGCTATTAAAAATACCGCTATCAAAAATGTCAGTAGATCTGAAACCGGCATAGAATAGAGAACACCGTTTAATGCGAAAAAGACCGGCAGTAAAAGTGCAAAACCCACACCGAATACAATTTCTCGAATCATGGAAAGCATTGTAGATTCTGCAGCCTTTCCCATTGCCTGCAGGAAGATAAAGCAGGCTTTATTAATACATGCGAGAATCACCATACACAGATAGATGCGAAATGCCTTAACTGCAAATTCCGTATAATATACGCTTTCATTTGCTGCTCCAAATATTGCAATCAACTGACGCGGGAAAAATTCAACCAATACAAATGCAACTGCACCAACGCTCGCTTCCAGTATCAGGAGTTTTGTAAACAATTGCTTCACACGATCCTTTTTTCCGGCTCCCATATTATATCCTACTATTGGAATACAGCCGGCTGCCATACCGACAACAATAGAGATTACAATCTGGAAGAATTTCATAACAATTCCAACAACCGCCATCGGAATCTGTGCAAATTCTTCCTGTCCGAATATCGGATCCATCGCTCCATATTTTCTAAGCATATTATTGATTGCAGCCATAGCCGCAACAAGGCTGATCTGAGACAGGAAGCTGGTAATTCCAAGTGTCAGTGTCCTTCTGCAGACAGAACCGTTTAACCGATACTCCTCCCTGGATGGCCGAATGATCTTCATATGCAGCAGATACCAGAGCGACAGACCTGCAGTTACAATCTGACCGATCACAGTCGCTACAGCAGCTCCCATCATACCCCATCGGCAGATAAAGATAAAGATCGGATCGAGAATAATGTTGATCACTGCTCCTGCAAGGGTGGAAATCATTGCAAACTTTGGATTACCATCCGCACGAATAATCGGGTTCATGGACTGACCGAACATATAAAACGGAATCCCAAGAGAAATATAGAAGAAATATTCTTTTGAATGCAGATACGTTTCTTCATTAACAGTTCCGCCAAACATTGCGATAATCTGATCTGAAAAGACCAAATATATAGCAGTGAGGACAATACTGCTGACAAGCAGCATGATCACTGCGTTTCCGACACTCTGTTTTGCTGTCTTTGTTTCCTGCTTTCCCAGAGAAATACTGACAAACGCACAGCACCCGTCTCCAATCATAACTGCAATAGCAAGTGCAACGACAGTCAGTGGAAATACCACCGTATTGGCTGCATTTCCATATGAACCCAGATAACTGGCATTGGCAATGAATATCTGATCCACGATATTATACAATGCACCTACCAGTAACGAAATGATACAGGGGATCGCATACTTTCTCATTAATATGCCAACTTCTGTTTCCCCTAAAAATTGATTTGATTTTGTTTCCATTGGTTTCACCTTCTTTTCATTTTTTATTATTAAAAAAGCGTGCATCCTCTTTTGCCGGATTTACGCCAGAGGCTACACGCTTTCTAATTAGTCCAGATAATTTCCAACCGGACTTGCATTATACTGTTTGATTATCTTTATCATAATAGATCCATCCGACTGTTCTGTCTCTTCGATGATCTTATACTGTGTATGATGGCGTTCCAGTCCTTTTTTGTACTGTTCTACCTCATGCTTTACAAGATCCACAGCATAATCATGACCCACATCTTCCTTCAACATAAAATGCAATGTCTGACATATACATGCCGCTTTTACACGTTTCATTCAAAAACCTCCGTTTCACATAATAAAACAAGCAGCATTCCCAACTGGATTTACGCGGGAATGCTACTCGTTGTTTCTTAATTATATCAGATTTTTATTCCATTTTTCAAAGGTCATTTTGAACAAAAACAGAACATATATCTCACATTATTTTGCCAGATCAATATTCTCTCCTACCAGTCCGTTAACCGCGCCTTCGATCTTCGCCTCTTCATGAGCGATCAGCCACTTATTCTTTGCGAAAAGCAGCTTGTCATCAAAAGATCTGCTGTGACATGTCATCAGGTCAGTATTGGTATCTTTCGGAAGAGCCACAACACACTTGAATCCACTGTCATCTGCATTACAAGGTGCATAATGCAGAGTTGTCGCATAAAGCTCTACGCCAACGCCGGCCGGAACAAAAAATGCCTCTACCTTACTTGTATCATATGTAAAGATATTCTCAATATCCTGCTGTTTTCCAAGAAGAAGAATCAAATCTGTAATTGCAATATCTAT
The DNA here is from genome assembly GCF_021531995.1 of Faecalicatena contorta. Taxonomy (GTDB): domain Bacteria; phylum Bacillota; class Clostridia; order Lachnospirales; family Lachnospiraceae; genus Dorea_A; species Dorea_A contorta_A. The sequence continues at coordinate 353 of NZ_JAFBIZ010000060.1, read as the reverse complement.
CTCAGAAGATCTGTGATATTCCAGAGCATTCAGTTTTGTATTCTTTCCAATACAATATCCGATCTGTGTCGGCATCTCCCCAAAGAAACGCATCTTAATATCAATTGAAGTTCTTCCGATCTCCAGTTCCGGAACAGACGGTACATATACTACATCCTCCGGGATCTCATAATTGCCCATGGTCTCAATGATTGCATTAAAATCATAATGTGCATCGAGAACACGTCCATATTGTGCAAATTCTTTGTCAGTAATCTTTTTAATTTCCATAATGCTTTTCTCCTTTATTCCACCTCGAGATTCCCTTGCACGGAGCAAATATTCATCTCATGTTTCTGTTACTTATATTATAC
>NZ_JAFBIZ010000005.1 GCF_021531995.1 Faecalicatena contorta | reverse complement strand
GAAAAAATACTAATAGAAAAAATCTATACACTTGAAAACTGCGGTACAAGAGGATACAATAGGTAATACGAGTGGATGTAATTAATAAAGGAGATACATGGCTATGGAAAATAATAATACAGCACCAATCGGAGTGTTTGATTCAGGTGTGGGTGGACTTACTGTTGCAAGAGAGATCATGCGTCAGCTGCCCGAGGAGAATGTGGTGTATTTCGGAGATACAGCAAGAGTTCCTTATGGAAGTAAGTCAAAAAATAATATTATCCGTTTCTCAAGACAGATCATTCATTTCTTAAGAACCAAGAAGGTTAAGGCGATTGTAATTGCGTGTAATACAGCCAGCGCACTGGCACTGGACACTGTACAGAAGGAGTTTGATATCCCGATCATTGGAGTGATCATACCGGGAGCGAGAGCTGCTGTATCGGAGACGAGAAATGGAAAGATTGGTGTTCTGGGGACAGAGGCAACGATACAGAGTGAGACATATACGAAAGTAATCCGCAGTCTGAAAGCGGATGCAGAGGTGGTAGGAAAGCCGTGTCCGCTTTTTGTTCCGCTGGTGGAAGAGGGATTTGCAAAGCACAGAATCACAGAGGAAGTGATTGATATCTATCTGGCGGATATGAAGAAGACGGATATTGATACTTTGATTCTCGGATGTACCCATTATCCGCTTCTTCGCTCCAGAATTATGGAGTATTTCGGGGAGAAAGTACATATTGTGAATCCTGCATATGAGACAGCGATGGATCTGAAAGCAATATTGAAAGAAAGTAATATTGCCAATCATTCCGGCGAGCCTGGAACTTATGACTTCTATGTCAGTGATGCGGCAGGGAAGTTTACCAGATTTGCAGATTCCATTCTTCCATATGATGTGACAAAGACAAAGCAGATTAATATAGAAGAGTATTAAGGAGAGATTATGACGAAAGATGTACTGCTCAGTATATCCGGGCTGCATTATGAGGTGTCCGGATATGCAGATGATTGTGAAAATGGTGAAGATAATGAGCCGATTGAGATGATTACACCGGCCGCTTATTATCTGAAAAACGGCAAACACTATGTCCTTTATGATGAAGTCGTGGAAGGGGTACCGGGAGTCATTAAGAACAAAGTACGTATTACCGGGGAAGAGAAACTGGAGATTATCAAAAGCGGACTGACGAATACGCATATGATATTTGAAAAGGATAAGATTCATATGACAGAGTATGAGACACCCTATGGAGAACTGATGATGGGAGTTCATACAAAAGAGATGCGTGTAGATGTCAGGGAATCACTGATAGAAGTTCGTGTCAATTATGCGCTGGATATTAACAGTGAACCGGTGGCAGATTGTAATATATCGCTGAATATAAAAGCATTGGAACATTAAGCTCCAATGCTTTTTTCTTAATCTTATGCTTTTGGATTATTTGCCTGTTAATCTTGCAAAAAAGCCTTTTTTCTTCTGTGGTGTCTCCAGTGAACCTCTTACGCCTTTTACTGCCGTAATGTAGATGCCGCTTACGGTAGCTTTTACTTCCTTCTTTACAGGAATCAGCGGATATACCTGAGCGTCACACATAAGGGTCATGATCTTTGGTCCGATCTTTGCTTTTACAACAGGAACTTTGGAACGGCGCAGATACTTTGGTGTGTTGTCGATCACGATCTGCGGAAATCCTGCGTCTTTGAGTCTCATCTTTTTCTTGTCAATGATGAGCATAGACATTGTCTGTGCAACTGCGTCCAGCTGCTGCTGCTGTTCAGCCTGTTTCTTTTCTGCTCTCTTCCCTAAAAAATATAATACGATGCATGCAACGATTAATACTACAAGAATAACAAGCATTACGATTGTAAATATCTTCACAATGTACCTCCTAAAAATCTGTTTTCATGACGTATATTGTAACATTCTTTAAAGGCAAGTGCAAGAGCTCCGAAGATTTTCGATTAGTTTTCTGAAAAGAAAGGAATAATAGAGGCAAAAGAGAACGGACAGGTGGAATGATATGGGAAATCCAGAGTCAGAGTTTAAAGTGTATCAAGAATTAATACGCTATAATCGCAGAATGGGAGATGCTGTGCTGACAGATGACAATGAGGTGCAGATCTATACCGAGGGCAGAGAACTGTTTCACGCACTGATAGTAGAGATGAAGAAGGCCAGATCTTCCATCTATCTGCAGTATTATATCATCCGGGAGGATCTGGTGTGGAAGAAGATGGAAAAAGTGCTGAGGAAAAAGGCCGGACAGGGAGTGGAAGTCAGGATACTGTTTGATGGGCTGGGCAGTCGGAATGTCTGTGCAGGCAGATGGAATATGCTTCGTAACAAGGGAATTCATGTGGCTAAGACAGATGGTAATATAGGTGGCGGACAACGAAGAAGTCTCGGAATGATGCTTTCCGGAAGATGGGTCAATTGCAGGAATCATCGTAAGATAGCAGTCATTGACGGAAAGATTGGATTCCTTGGCGGATATAATATCGGAAAGGAGTATCTGGGTTATGATCGGAGATTTGGATACTGGAGGGATACACATATCCGGATAGAGGGGAGCGCAGTTGTAACCCTGTTGCTGCGTTTTTTTCGTGACTGGTATTATGCGACGAGTCAGGAACTGATCCTGCAACACAAGAATGCTCAATCTATACAGAATCATGGTTCCGGAGATAAGGCAGTCCAGATCATATCCGGAGGACCGGATTCATTCCGTCCCTTGATTCGTGATAATTATCTGTATCTGATCCGGCATGCAAGGAAGGCAATTCTGATTCAGACTCCTTATTTTGTACCAGACAGGAAGATTCGGGAAGCTTTGCTTCAGGCACTTGAAAACGGTATATTCGTATGTATTATGTATCCGTGCAAACCGGATCATCCAATCGTATATCGCGCAACAAGCTCTTATATAGAAGAGATGGTAAAGCACGGGGCGGTCTGTTACAGGTACGAGAAAGGATTCCTGCACGCAAAGTGCATGTGTGTGGACAAAAAAGTGACATGCATTGGAAGTGCGAATATGGATATGCGGAGCTTTCATCTGAATTGTGAAGCGAATGCCCTGATCTTTGATTCGGAAACAGCCAAAACATGTGAAAGAATCTTTTGGGCAGACAGCAGGCAGTGTACAAGGATGTCAGAGCTCATGTATCGTAGTCGTTCTGTCAGGACTCATTTTCTGGAATATGTATGTCGTCTGTTTTCCCCTTTGTTATAGGGTTCGGAGAATAAAAGAGTGAAATATGTGTGAAAACACTTTGAATGTGAAACGGAATGTGCTATAACATAATGGTAGTCTGATGAAGGCGCAGTCTGCAATTAATTAAGATATTATGAGGTGCGATATGAAAAAGAAAGTTATAGCTATATTAACAGGAGTTCTTGCAGCTTCCATGCTTCTGTCCGGGTGTGCTGCTAGCAAGGGTCTGGAAACAGATGAACTGAAGATCAGCATGTACAAGGGTGTAGAAGTAGAAGAGGTGGAAAAACCGGAAGAGGTTACAGATGAAGATGTAGAGAATGCGATCAATGCCACTTTGCAGTCTAATGCGACTACAAAGGAGATCACAGACCGTGCGGTAGAAAGTGGAGATACGGCTACGATTGATTTTGTCGGAAAGATAGATGGCGAAGAATTTGACGGTGGATCTTCCACCGATTATCCGCTGGAAATTGGTTCCGGACAGTTTATTGAAGGGTTTGAAGACAGTGTGATCGGACACGAGATCGGAGAGACTTATGACTGGAATGGAAAATTCCCGGATGATTATGACAATACAGATCTGGCTGGAAAAGATGTTGTATTTACGATTACTGTAAAATCCATTGCTCAGACGGAAGTTCCGGAACTGACGGATGATTTTGTAAAACAGGTGTCTGAAGAGTCTGCCAATGTAAAGGAATATAAGGAAGAAGTTAAGAAGCAGCTGGAAGAAGACAACGAGCAGAATTACGAAGATTCTCTTACACAGGAAGCATGGGATAAGGTTCTGGAGAATACGGAAGTGAAAAAATACCCGGAGGATGAAGTGAAAGAGTTCTCAGATTCACTGATCGAACAGTATAAGACAGCAGCTGAATATTATGGACAGGAGTATGAAGACTTTATCGAAACTCAGATGGGAACAACGGTCGAGGACTTTGAACAGCAGGTCGAAGACGTTGCAAAGGAAAATATTAAGCAGAAGATGGCAACAGAAGCCATTGCTGACAAAGAGAAGATTAAGATGGATGATGAAACCTATGAAAAAGAGCTGAAAGAGCTGGCTGATCTGTACGGATATACGGATGTTGATTCTCTGAAGGAAGCAGCTTCAGAAGAAGATCTGAAGGATATTGTCCTCAATAACCTGGTCAAAGAGTGGGTAAGAGAACACTGTGTTCAGGTAGCATCCAAATAATCAGTCAGGAAAGAATTCTTTCCATTCCCCCGGTTTTAGCTGAGGATCCAGTCGAATATTGCCGATGGAGATGCGTTTCAGCTCAATCACACAGCAATGAACATACTTCATCATACGGCGGATCTGCCGTTTCTTTCCCTCGGTGATTGTGATGGTTCCGAAGGTGACAGGATGCTCCGGCAGATTAGAGGAGATGGATGCCTGTACTTCCGGGTGGAGAGAAGGAAGAATAGCAGAAAGAATATTGTGCCCGGTGATTGTGATCCGGGCAGGAGAAGTAAGACTGGCGGCGCCCTTTAAGAGGACGCCGTTTTCTAATGCGCGGATTCTCTCTTCGGTCAGGTCTCCAAGAACCGTAAATTCATAGGTCTTTTCTTTGTGATAAGCCGGGTGAGTAAGTTTCTGATTCCACATGCCGTCATCGGTGATCAGAAGAAGCCCGGTGGTCTCGCGGTCCAGACGTCCTACCGGATTCAGATTGTCATTGTGAAGTTCGGAAAAATAGTCCATGACCGTCGGATAGCGGTCATCCCGGCGGGCAGTGACACAGCCGAAAGGCTTGTGGAACATATAGTAGTGATACATGGAATAAAGCACCTCCAGTTATGGATTCCCGGTATCCAAGAGTTACCTTTTGACAGTGTACCATATTTTTACAGAATTTCGTAAAAAATCAGTAAATCTTCAAAAAAACTCAATGGAAGCATTTCTGGTATGACCATCAAAAGGAATGTACCCTTGAGCAGATTGGTGAACTTTCCAAACAGTTAGTCAGTGAAGGCGTTACTGAATATATAAAAAGTATGAGATAAAGATAGTCACGGCTGTTGCCCCTTACGGAGTAGCAGTTGTGTTATATTTTTTTTGAAATTGAGGAAAGTATAATATAGTATCGGAATTTTCTTCCATATATGATAGAATATAGTTACTGGAATAAAAACTGTTTTGTGCGTTTTAGTGACAGGAAAATTGGTATACAAAGGAGAGGGATTGTATTGATGAGAAAAAAATGGATTGCATTGTTAGGTGTGGGGATACTGACTGTCAATTCAGTGATTCCCAATACGATGCTGTTAGCTTATGCCGCCGATGCGGAATCCGAACAGGCGGCAGTCGTTAGCGCAGGAGAGCAGATCGTAGAAGAACAGATTCCTGAGGAGCAGACGGCCGAAGAAGACAGTATCGAAAGAACCGAAGAGGTTGAGGAAGAGATTGTTTTGGAATCCGAAGAAGAAAGCATTGTTATCGAAAGTGGAAGCTGTGGAGCTACTACGGAGGATAATGTGGTATGGACGGTGCTGGACAGTAATGCTGACGAGACGGGAGATACCCTGGTGATCAGCGGAAATGGTGCCATGAAAGATTATTATGGAAATGCGCCATGGAATAACTACAAAGAGAGTCTGGAAAAACTGGAGATCCAGCAGGGAATTACCTATATTGGTAAACAAGCTTTTTATCAATTTGCAAAATTGGGTGGAGAATTGATCATTCCGGATAGTGTTACAGAAATCGGCTCTTCTGCCTTTTATCAATGTAGTGGTTTTATCGGGAACCTGGTATTACCGGAGGGGTTAAAGAGTATTGGCAGTTGGGCTTTTTATCAGTGTGAAGGCTTTACCGGAAAATTGATCATACCGAAAGAGATAACGAAAATTGAAGAATATACATTCTGTGATTGTAAGAACTTTACAGGCCTTCAACTGTCAGAAAATATATCATCCATCGGGAAGTCTGCTTTTTTGGGATGTAGTGGATTTACAGGAAGTCTGGTATTGCCGGAAGGATTGAAGAATATTGGGAAAAGCGCGTTTAGTCATTGCGAAGGCTTTACTGGGAAACTGATTATACCAGAAGGCATAATGAAAATTGAGGAAAGTACCTTTTATGGATGTAAACAATTTACCGAGCTTCAATTGTCGGAAAACTTAACATCCATAGAGCGTGATGCTTTTGGGGCCTGCAATGGTTTTACAGGAAGTCTGGTTATACCTGCGAAAGTGGAAACGATTGGAGCACAAGCGTTTTTTGGCTGCAACAAGTTTACAGAATTAAGACTTTCAGAGAATTTGAGGACGATAGGAAATGAAGCGTTTAGTTCATGCAGTGGTTTTACCGGGAACCTGGTATTGCCGGCAAAGCTTGAAACGATAGGAAATTCAGCGTTTAATAATTGTAATTTTACCGGAACTTTAGAATTGCCGGATAGCTTGACTTCTATCGGAAGTGGAGCATTCATTTCTTGTAAGTATTTTAGTGGTGATCTGGTGTTGCCTGAACATCTGAGCAGAATTGAAGATAGAACTTTCTCAGGGTGTAGCGGATTTGATGGAAAGCTGGTACTGCCAGAGGGCCTGGTAAGTATTGGGACTTCAGCTTTCAGCACCTGTTCAAAACTTTCCGGCCAGTTGGTAATACCCGAAGGTGTCACAAGAATTGAAGAAGAAACTTTTGAGGGGTGTAGAGGCTTTGATGGAGAACTGGTTCTTCCGTTGAATGTTACATTTATTGGAAATGAAGCTTTCAATGGATGTAGTAATTTGTCAGGAAATGTGTTCCTGTCAAAAAATGTGAAGTACATTGGGCTGGATGCGTTTAATAATTGTAAAGGATTGACTTCTGCAGTTGTGATTAATAAGGAATGTACGATTGCGGATAGTCAAAATACACTTCCTTTTGAGCGAATCTATGGTTTTGAGAATACGACAGCGCAGGAATATGCAGAAAAATATAACAGGGAATTTGAAGTGTACATCTGTGATCATGTCTGGGATGAAGGAGAGGTAATCACAGAAGCAACGTGTACAGAAGCTGGAGAGGAGCTGTATATATGTACTGTTTGTGAAGGTACAAAGACGGAAGTGATTCCAGAAAAGGGCCATACCTGGGATGAAGATTATACAGTAGATAAAGAGGCAACCTGCACAGAAATCGGAAGTGAAAGTATTCATTGCAGTGTCTGTGATGAGGTGAAAAAGGAGAGTTCACGAGAGATACCGGCCAAGGGTCATACCTGGAATACAGACTATACAGTGGACAAAGAAGCAACGTGTACAGAAGCAGGAAGTGAAAGTATTCATTGCAGTGTCTGTGATGCAGTAAAAGAGGATAGTGAACGAGAGATCCCGGCGAAGGGTCACAGATGGGATGAAGGAAAAGTGACAACGGAAGCAACGTGTACGGAAACCGGAGAAAAGACCTATACCTGTACAGTGTGCGGAATCATCAGGACGGAAGAGATCCCAGCAAAAGGCCACACCTGGAATACAGACTATACAGTGGACAAAGAAGCAACATGTACAGAAGCGGGAAGTGAAAGCATTCATTGCAGTGTCTGTGATGTGGTAAAAGAGGATAGTGCACGAGAGATCCCGGCGAAGGGCCACAGCTGGGATGAAGGAAAGGTGACAACGGAGGCAACGTGCACGGAAGAAGGCGAAAAGATCTATACCTGTACAGTGTGCGGAACAACCAGGACGGAAGAGATCCCGGCCAAAGGCCATACATGGAATACAGACTATACAGTGGCCAAAGAAGCAACGTGTACAGAAGCGGGAAGTGAAAGCATTCATTGCAGTGTCTGTGATACAGTAAAAGAAGATAGTGTACGTGAGATACCGTCGAAGGGCCACAGCTGGGATGAAGGAAAGGTGACAACGGAGGCAACGTGTACGGAAGAAGGCGAAAAGACCTATACCTGTACAGCATGTGGAACGACCAGGACGGAAGAGATCCCGGCCAAGGGTCACACCTGGAATACAGACTATACAGTAGAGAAAGAAGCAACATGTACGGAAGTGGGAAGTGAAAGTATTCATTGCAGCACCTGTGATGCAGTAAAAGAGGATAGTGCACGAGTAATCCCTGCAGCGGGACATACATATGGAGAATGGCAGACGGTAAAAGAAGCGACGACTTCGGAAGAAGGATGTAAGAAGCGTGTATGCAGCAAGTGCGGAGACGAAGAGATTCAGAGTATTTCGAAATTGCCTCTGGGTGAATGGAAGTCCAATTCCAAAGGCTGGTGGTTCCTTTGTACGGATGGAACCTATCCGGTGAGCTGCTGGAAGAAGATTGACGAACAATGGTATTATTTCAATGCATCCGGTTATCGTGTGACCGGATGGAATAAGATTAAGAATACGTGGTACTATTTTGATCCGGCGACAGGAATGATGTATGAGAATCAGTGGCTGAAACTGGATGGCAAGTATTATTATCTGAAGAGTGGCGGAGCTATGGCGACCGGCTGGCTGGATCTCTCCGGTAAATGGTATTACCTGAACAGCAGCGGTGTCAGAGCAAGCGGCTGGCTGCAGTCCGCAGGTAAGTGGTACTATATGGATTCAGAGACCGGAGCGATGCTGGAGAATGAATGGTATCAGGATACCTACTATCTGAAGGGCGACGGCGTGATGGCGACCGGCTGGCTTCAGCTGGACGAGAACTGGTACTATTTCAAGAGTTCAGGAGCAAAGGCGACCGGCTGGCTGCAGTCCGGAAGCACCTGGTATTATTTTGCACCGGCAACCGGCATCATGTATGCGAATGAATGGCTGGATCATACGTATTATTTCAAGGGAACCGGAGCGATGGTAACCGGTTGGCAGTCCATTGACGGAGAGTATTACTATTTTGATTCCAATGGCAGAAAAGTAACGAGTAAGTGGGTTGGCAATTATTATCTGAAGTCCGATGGAGTGATGGCTACAGATGAATGGGTCGACAACGACAGATATTATGTAGACGCAAACGGAAAATGGGTTCCGGGGAAAACAAAACAGTAGATGATACATAAAAAGCCCCGGCAGATTGAGTGATAAGTCTGCCGGGGCTTTGAAAATGAGTGATTGACACTGCTTTATTTGTTGCCGTAAGGAAGATAACAGGATACAGTGTGAACTTTAGACAGAATGAAAAAGCCCTTGAATTTCAAGGGCTTTTGTGATGCGGAGAAAGGGACTTGAACCCTCACAGGATGAACTCCCACTAGAACCTGAATCTAGCGCGTCTGCCATTCCGCCATCTCCGCTGACAAAAAGTATTCTATCACAGGATACACGAGAATGCAAATACTTTTTTGAAAAAATTAAAAAAAATCTCGCAAAAAAATGTCGGAAGCGAAAAAAGAAGATCTCAGGAAGGCAGTGTGTTCGTTTTAGAAATCGTTTTGCATCGAGGATTTGACAAATTCAGATAAATATATGCTGAAAAGTTATATTGGAGAGAGGAGTTTGCATCGAGAATTAAAAAAATCAGATCACATATATGCCAGAAAAAGGTATTTTGAGTAGAAATATGCATCTAAAAAATGTAAGAAACTGGTAACTAGATGACAAAAACAGAGAATATGGATGATTTTGGAAGGAAAAATACATATATAATTAAGAAATATGTTGTAACTCGATGCATGTCAAAGGATGAAGGACCCGCCCTGACACAAAATGGCATCGAGATATCAGGAATTTCCAGAATCTCGATGCCAGTAGAGAGCCAAGGAATCCTTACTTTACTTCGATCCCATTTACTTCCAGATGATCGTCGATGGCGATGACCAGGCAGCGTCTGCCGTCGATTTCCCGGGTCTCTACCAGATCTGAGCGTTCCGGATTCACTTTTATGATGATATCAGGCGTCTCGATTTGGAACGTTTTGGCACTGGCAATATTGGACGCAAGGAGTGTTTTGTGTTCGCCGACGGTTTCTTCATACTCTTTGTCGAAGGATTCAAGCTTTTCCTCAGATACACCACTTCTGGATAAGAGTTTCCTGACATCGGGTTTGGATAATTCCAGTGGCTCTGGTTCTTCTTTGGATTCTTCCAGCATTTCATTCAGATTGTCATGGATATTACGGACAACTTCATAATCGCAGTCATCTCCCAGAGTATCACTGATTATGGCCTGAAAGGTGGTCTTCTGATCACCGGCAGTCAGTGGAATGGCTGCGCCGAGAACGTTGGAGATAAAGGCAGGTTGAAGTTCTTCCGGCTTCTTTGTATAATACAGGACGCCATGCAGGTCGGTGGCGCGATCCTGGAATGCAGGAAAGAGGAAGCCTTTCACAGGTCCGTCTACAATCCAGTCGCGAATACGGTCTTCAATGTTATTGGTAAGAGCGTTGTAAGTAAGTCCTGCCTTGGTGAGATTCACCGGACAGATACTGCACAGGATATGATCATAGACCGTATCGGAAGCGTCATCCATCTCCATTCCGTCTTTTGCTACTCCCGGAACATCGTAGACGGCATGGATCAGCACGATGAAGTAATTCTCGCCATATTCATAGTTTTCGATTACTTTGTCATAGAATTCCTCCAGAAGCAGATCGTCTTCTAGTCTGCTGTCGCGAAGCTTTAACAGGAATTCCTGGGTTCCTCCGTTTAATTCCTGCTCCAGAGGGAATTCCATATTGATCAGATTCTTTCCGAGTGTGCCGGAGAGTGTGTGTTTAAATATGTCAAAGTATTTGAAAGCCTCTTCCTCCGGCAGGGAAAGAAAGGCTTTTTTCATCTCCATTTTTTTCTCTTTTTCATGATCCACATAGCAGCCACAGATACGGGTGATCGCACAGTTTTCCGGAGTAAACTGCTTGCGGATTTCCAGTACTTCTTTTTTATTCATTATCTGCACTTCCTTTTTTAGACTGTATCCAATCTTAGCATATTCCAATGTATTTTACAACATTTCCAAAAGGGAGTTTTGAGAAAGAAACAGGAGAAGACCCCTTTTAGAAATGCTGTAAATTCTCGTTGTAAAGCTTGAGTAAGACAAGTATAATAAAAGAAGAAATATGTCAAAATAAGAAAAGAGAGGGTAAATAAATGGGAAATATATTTGACATTCTGGGACCAGTTATGGTAGGTCCGTCCAGTTCCCACACGGCAGGAGCAGCACGTATCGGTCTGATTGCAAGACAGCTCTTTGGAAGACAGCCGGAGAAAGCAACCGTATATCTGCATGGTTCGTTTGCAGCAACGGGGAAAGGACATGGAACGGATAAAGCGTTGATCGCGGGTCTTCTGGGGATGATGCCGGACGACATGAGGATTCCGACCAGTTTTGAAGTAGCACATGAGGAGGGAATGGAATTTACCATTCAGAATAAGGATATCAAGGAAGCCCATCCGAATACGGCCCAGATTATTATGGAAGCAAACGGAGCACCGACGATGAAGATTCAGGCATATTCCATCGGAGGTGGAAGAATCCGGGTATGTAAACTGGATGGGATCGATGTAAACTTCAGTGGTGAGAGCTGCACACTGATTATCCGCAACGTGGACGAGCCGGGAAGAATCAGAGAAGTGGCGAATGCTTTGAGCAATGCAGAGATTAATGTTGCTACCATGCAGGTGTTCCGTGATAAGCGTGGCGGTACGGCGGTTATGGTAGTTGAGACGGATCAGATCGTACCTCGTGAGGCAATCGAAGATCTGGAAAGAAAGCCGGGAATTATAAGAGTGAAATTCCTTGATCCCAACGGGACAACGTAATATATGATAGTGGAGGATATAAAAGAGTATGTCATATCAATCAATGGAAGAAGCACTGGAAAGGTGTGAAAAAGACAGGATTCCATTCTGGAAGGCGATACAGCTCGAAGATGCAGATGAACGCGGCATCAAAGTTGAGGATTCCTGGGAAAAGATGAAATATATGTGGCATTCCATGCTGGATGCATTGGATGCTTATGAACCGGACAGAGTATCCAGAAGCGGCCTGGTCGGAAAAGAAGGCGGGCTTATGGAACAGTATCTGCAGACGGGAGATCCTCTGTGCGGTAATTTTATGGCGAAAGTAATGACCAATGCATTAAAAATGGGATGTAACAATGCCTGTATGAAGCGTATCGTTGCTGCTCCGACGGCAGGTGCCTGTGGTGTACTGCCTGCGGTTCTGGTTACTTATTATCGTGAATACGATGTTCCGGAAGAAACGATGATCGAAGCTATGTATGTGGCAGCAGGTCTGGGACAGATCATTGCCAATCGTGCATATCTTGCCGGTGCTTCCGGTGGATGTCAGGCGGAGATTGGCTCCGGTTCCGGAATGGCGGCAGGAGCGATCTGTTATGTCAGAGGTGGAAATACACAGCAGATTGGAGATGCCTGTGCGATGGCGCTTAAGAATCTGATGGGACTGGTATGTGATCCGGTGGGCGGACTGGTAGAAGTTCCCTGCGTAAAGAGAAATGTCGGAGGTGCTGTAAATGCGATGGCGGCAGCCGATATGGCATTGGCGGGAATCACAAGCAAGATTCCGGTAGATCAGGTCATTGATGCGATGAAAGAGGTCGGAGATAAGATGGATGTCTCTCTGCGCGAGACCGGAGTCGGCGGCGTGGCAGGAAGCCCGGCAGCTGAGGAAGTTGTAAAACAGATGAATATGTAAAATCTGAAGTCAGAAATAAACCGGCATCGGGACGGGGAAAAAGTCCTGATGCCGGCTTTTCGTCTGCAGCATTTTTTTAGGATAATATTTTGATAATCAAAATACTTGACATGCAAAACAATATGATATATACTTTGAAAGTCAAAATAACTTGTATTCAAAGTAAACAGAGGTATTTATATGACTGGAAAAATATGTGGAACGGGATCGTGTGTGCCGTCATTCGTAATGGATAATCATGATATTGCAAAGCTGGTAGAGACCAGTGATGAATGGATACAGGAGCGAACCGGAGTTGTAAGACGTCATATCATCAGAGAAGAAACAACGGTGTCAATGGCGGCGGAAGCAGGAAAGAGAGCTCTGGACAATGCGGGAATGTCTGCACAGGAGATCGATCTGATTCTTGTATCGACGATATCTTCGAATGTTGTGCTCCCGTGTGCAGCTTGTGAGGTTCAAAAAGAACTGGGCGCAGTTCATGCAACCTGTTTTGATCTCAGTGCGGCCTGTACCGGATTTGTGCTCGCCTACAATACAGCGATGGCATACCTTGCTTCCGGGGTATACCAGAATGCGTTGATCATAGGAAGCGAAAGCCTGTCCAATCTGACGAACTGGAAAGATCGCGGTACCTGTATTTTATTCGGAGACGGGGCGGGGGCAGCTGTTGTAAAAGCCTGTGCTCAGAAGGCGTATATTCCGGTAACGCACTCCGATGGGGCAAAGGGAGCGGCACTTAGCTGTACCAGCCGTTACAATAAAAGTGAACTTGCCGGGAAAGTAGATCCGCAGGAATGGATGGAGGATCGTTACCTGATGCAGATGGATGGCCGGGCAGTGTTCAAATTTGCGGTAAAGAGTGTACCACAGGCTGTGGAAGAATTACTGGAAAAGAATCAGATGAAAAAAGAAGAGATTGCATGGTATATTCTACATCAGGCAAATCGAAGGATTGTGGAATCTGTGGCAAAGCGCCTGGAAGAGCCTATTGAGAAATTTCCGATGAATCTGCAGGAGTATGGCAATACATCCTCTGCGAGCATTCCGATTCTGTTAGATGAGATGAATCGGAAGGGACTATTAAAGAACGGGCAGAAGATCATCCTGGCAGGATTTGGAGCAGGACTTACCTGGGGAGCATCCTTGCTGGAATGGTAACCGGCAGGATGGGAGAATGATGCGATAAACCGGTGGTGCAAGCTTTCCCGGTTTATATAGAGTTTTAAGAAAAAAATGAAAAAGGAGAAAATGAAATGTTAGAACAGATTAAGACAATGATTGCTGAAAATCTTGGAGTAAATGAGGATGCAATAACAGAGGGGTCTACCTTTAAAGAAGATCTTGGAGCAGATTCTCTGGATCTTTTTGAGCTTGCAATGGCTCTGGAAGATGAGTTTGAGATTGAGATCCCGACAGAAGATCTGGAAAAAATAGCTACTGTAGGAGATGTTGTGGAGTATATTAACGCACACAAAGAATAAGAAAGAAGCGGGGTTTTTAGATATGCAGACAGAAGTAACCAGATTATTAGGAATCGAATATCCGATCATCCAGGGAGGCATGGCATGGGTTGCAGAGTATCATCTGGCAGCAGCTGTATCAGAAGCAGGAGGTCTCGGACTGATCGGCGCGGCAAGTGCACCTGCCGAGTGGGTAAGAGAACAGGTACGCGAAGCAAAGAAACTGACAGATAAGCCATTTGGAGTCAATATTATGCTGATGAGCCCATATGCAGATGATGTGGCAAAAGTTGTTGTAGAAGAAGGTGTAAAAGTAGTTACAACCGGTGCGGGAAATCCTGAAAAGTACATGAAGATGTGGAAAGAAGCAGGGGTTAAGGTGATTCCTGTGGTTGCTTCTGTAGCCCTGGCAAAGAGAATGGAACGCTGCGGAGCTGACGCACTGGTGGCGGAAGGATGTGAAGCGGGCGGCCACATTGGAGAGAATACGACGATGGTATTGGTACCGCAGGTCGCAGATGCGGTGAATATTCCGGTCATTGCAGCCGGCGGAATTGCAGATGGAAGAGGAATTGCGGCAGCATTTATGCTGGGAGCAAAAGGTGTACAGATGGGAACTCATTTTGTTGTAACGGATGAATCTCAGGTACATGACAATTATAAAGAAAGAATTATCAAAGCGAAGGATATTGATTCACGTGTCACAGGAAGGACGACCGGACATCCGGTTCGTGCGCTTCGCAATGATATGACAAAGAAATACATTGAATTGGAAAACAAAGGTGCAGGCTTTGAGGAACTGGAACAGCTGACACTTGGCGGATTACGCAGAGCTGTGGTAGATGGTGACGTGAAGAACGGAAGTGTCATGGCAGGACAGATTGCAGGTATGGTTAAGGAAAGAATGTCCTGTAAAGCATTGATTGAAAAGCTGGTAAGAGAGACGGATGCGCTGATGAAAGGAATGGGATTCTATGAGTAAGACAGCATTTATCTATCCTGGACAGGGCGCGCAGAAGGCCGGAATGGGAGCAGACTTCTATCAGAACAATGAGACGTCCAGGCAAATTTATGATGAAGCAAGTAAAGTACTGAATCTGGATATGAAGGCACTTTGCTTTGAAGCGAATGATAAGCTTGACCTGACAGAATATACACAGGCAGCGTTGGTTACAACCTGTCTTGCTATGACAAGAGCAGCACAGGAAAAAGGATTGAAGGCTGATATTACCGCAGGGTTAAGTCTGGGCGAGTATTGCGCCATTGCTGTGGCAGGCGGCATGAATGACATGGATGCCATTCGTCTGGTTCGCAAAAGAGGAATTCTGATGCAGAACACTGTGCCGGCAGGAGAAGGAGCCATGTGCGCGATCATGGCGATGGATGAAAAGGCAATCGAGGAAATTACGGATGGAATTGACGGAGTAACGATTGCGAATTATAACTGCCCGGGACAGATTGTGATTACCGGAGAGACAGAAGCGGTAAAAGAAGCAGAGACAAGGCTGAAAGAAGCAGGGGCAAAAAGAACGGTGATGCTCAATGTCAGCGGACCATTCCATTCTCCAATGCTCCGGGAAGCAGGAGAGGAATTGGCAAAAGAGCTGGAACAGACGGAGTTTCACGCACTTCAGATCCCATATGTAACGAATGTTACCGCGAAGACAGTAATGGATATCGGGCAGACACCGGCACTTCTTAAGGAGCAGGTAAGTGTTCCGGTACGCTGGATGCAAAGTATGGAAGCAATGATTGCGGATGGTGTGGATACTTTTATCGAGATTGGTCCTGGAAGAACGTTGGCAGGATTTATGAAAAAAATTAATCGGAATGTGAAAGTATATAACATTGCCACATTGGATGATGTAGAAAAGGTAGCAGCAGAACTGTAAAAGGAGTAGGTATGTTAGAAGGAAAGATTGCATTGGTAACAGGAGCTTCCAGAGGAATTGGAAGAGCGATTGCGCGTAAACTGGCTTCGCAGGGAGCAACAGTTGTGATCAATTACAACGGTTCAAAAGAAAAAGCAGAGAAGGTAAAGCAGGAGATTGAGGCTGATGGAGGAAAAGCATCCATCTGTCAGTGTAATGTATCTGAGTATGAGGCATGCCAGGCGATGATTCAGAATGTTGTGAATGAATATGGAAGAATTGATATTCTGGTAAATAATGCAGGGATTACAAAAGATGGACTTCTGATGAAGATGTCAGAGGAAGATTTTGATCGCGTGATTGATACGAATCTGAAAGGTGCATTTAACACTACTCGTTTTGCAGTACGCCAGATGCTTCGCCAGAAGAGCGGACGCATTATCAATATGGCATCTGTCGTCGGAGTGACAGGCAATGCAGGACAGGTGAATTATGCGGCTTCCAAGGCGGGAATAATCGGAATGACCAAGGCAACAGCCAGAGAAGTAGCTTCCAGAGGAATTACAGTCAATGCCATTGCACCGGGATTTATAGAAACAGATATGACAGATGTTCTGTCTGAAAAGGTAAAAGAAGCTTCCGTCTCCCAGATTCCGCTTGGAAAATTCGGGAAACCGGAACAAGTGGCAGCAACGGCAGCATTTCTTGCATCTGAGGATGCCGGATATATTACCGGACAGGTGCTGCATGTAGATGGCGGTATGGTGATGTAGAGAGTGGAAGGAGAATAGTTGTATGAAAAAACGGGTGGTAGTAACAGGACTTGGAGCAGTGACTCCGATTGGTAATACAGTAGATGAGTTCTGGGCAGGAATCAGGGCCGGAAAAGTTGGAATTGGTGAGATCACTAGATTTGATACTGCGGATTACAAAGTGAAACTTGCCGCAGAAGTAAAAGGATTTGTTGCAAAAGAGCGGATGGACTTTAAAGCTGCAAAACGTATGGAATTATTTTCCCAGTATGCAGTTGCGGCTGCAAAAGAAGCGTATGAAGATGCAGGGCTGGAGATCGAAAATGAAGATCCGTTCCGTGCAGGTGTGATCGTGGGATCCGGAATCGGAAGTCTTCAGACGGTAGAAAAGGAATATGAAAAGATTCTGACACGTGGACCGGGAAGAGTAAACCCGTTGATGGTACCGCTTATGATCTCCAATATGGCAGCAGGGAACATTTCCATTCAGCTTGGTTTCCGCGGAAAATGTACGAATGTTGTGACGGCATGTGCAACCGGAACCAATTGTATCGGTGATGCGTTCCGTGCAATTCAGTATGGAGATGCAGATATCATGCTGGCAGGAGGAACAGAAAGCTGTATCTGTCCGACGGGAATTGCTGGTTTTACCAGTCTGACGGCTCTTTCTACATCACAGGATCCACTGCGTGCTTCCATTCCATTTGACAAGGATCGCGGAGGGTTTGTTCTGGGAGAAGGCGCAGGCGTTGTTGTGCTGGAAGAACTGGAACATGCAAAAGCAAGAGGCGCGCATATCTATGCAGAGGTTGCGGGATATGGAGCAACAGGAGATGCATATCATATTACCTCTCCGGCAGAAGACGGAAGCGGAGCAGCCAAAGCAATGGAACTTGCAATGCAGGAAGGTAATGTTACACCGGATGAGGTGGATTATATCAATGCACATGGTACTTCTACACATCACAATGACCTGTTCGAGACAAGAGCAATCAAACTGGCATTACAGGATGCAGCAAAGAATGTGGTCGTAAATTCTACCAAATCCATGATCGGTCATCTTCTGGGTGCAGCCGGTGGTGTGGAATTCATTACTTGTGTGAAGACCATTCAGGATGGATTTATTCATCAGACGGTAGGAACAGAAGTGGCGGATGAAGAATGTGATCTGAATTATGCCATTGGTGCACCAATAGAAAAAGAAGTTCGCTGTGTGCTGACGAATTCTCTGGGATTCGGTGGTCATAATGCAACCTTGTTAATCAAAGAGTATGAAGGATAGAGAAAGGATCTGAAGCGTATGGAATTAGAAAATCTTGTGAAATTAATCAATGCCGTATCAGATTCTGAACTGACAGGCTTTCAATATGAGGAAAACGGAGTGAAGCTGCATTTGTCGAAAAAAGGCGGGAAAGTACAGGCAGCACAGGTGTTAACGACAAGTCCGGTAAATGCAGAGGCAGTACAGACCGAATCTCCGGTCAGAGAAGAGAAGCCGGTGAGCGGAAAAGTCATAGAATCTCCGCTGGTAGGTACCTTTTATGTGGCACCTGCAGAAGATGCGAAGCCATTTGTATCCGTGGGAGATCAGGTGAAAAAAGGACAGACACTGGCAATTGTAGAGGCTATGAAACTGATGAATGAGATTGAAAGTGAGTATGACGGAACGATCGAAGAGGTGCTGGTAGAGAACGGAGAAGCCGTTGAATATGGTCAGCCATTGTTCCGCATTGCATAGAGGAGAGCGAAGAATTATGAATCATTTGGATATTAATCAGATTAAAGAGATCATTCCTCACCGCCATCCATTTTTATTGCTGGATTATATCGAGGATTATGAACCGGGGCAGTATGCGGTCGGATATAAATGTGTGACCTACAGAGAAGATTTCTTCAAAGGACATTTTCCACAGGAACCAGTGATGCCTGGAGTGCTGACGGTGGAAGCACTGGCACAGGCAGGAGCAGTTGCCATCTTAAGTGTGGAGGAAAACCGGGGAAAAGTTGCATACTTTGGTGGTATCAATAAATGTAAGTTTAAAGGAAAGATCGTACCGGGAGATAAAGTACGCCTGGAGACGAAAATTATCAAACAGAAAGGGCCGGTAGGAGTCGGTGAGGCGGTAGCAAGTGTTGACGGCAAGGTGGTAGTCAGCGCGGAATTGACATTTATGATTGGATAGGTGACAGAAGAATGATAAAAAAAGTATTGATTGCCAATCGTGGAGAGATTGCGGTGCGAATTATCCGTGCCTGCCGAGAGATGGGGATTGAGACGGTAGCAGTTTATTCGGAAGCGGATAAGGAAGCACTTCATACGAAGCTTGCAGATGAAGCGATCTGTATTGGACCTGCACCATCTTCCGAAAGTTATCTGAGTATGGACCGGATCTTAAGTGCTACGATTGTGAGCGGTGCCGATGCCATTCACCCGGGATTCGGGTTCTTGTCTGAAAACAGCAAATTTGCAGAACTCTGTGAACAGTGCAATATTACGTTTATCGGACCGAATTCTAAAGTGATTGCGAGCCTTGGAAACAAGCAGGAAGCGAGAAATACGATGATTGCGGCAGGGGTTCCGGTAATTCCGGGAAGTACCCGGCCGATCTATGACGCAGAGACGGGCGCGGATATTGCGGCCGAAATCGGGTATCCAGTGATTGTAAAAGCAGCACTTGGCGGCGGAGGAAAAGGAATGAGAGTCGCCCGGTCGCCGGAAGAATTTGAACAGAGCTTCCGAACCGCACAGAAAGAAACGCAGATGGCATTTGGTGATAATACCATGTATATCGAGCATTTTGTGGAGCATCCAAGACATATTGAGTTTCAGATTCTTGCAGACAGTTATGGAAATGTGGTGCATCTGGGAGAGCGAGATTGTTCCATTCAGAGAAACCATCAGAAACTGATTGAAGAATCTCCGTCCATTGCTCTTTCAGAAGAACTGAGACAGAAGATGGGAGAGGCAGCCGTAAAAGCTGCGAAGGCTGCCGGTTATGTGAATGCCGGAACAATCGAGTTCCTTCTGGAAAAGAGCGGAAATTTCTACTTTATGGAGATGAATACCAGAATTCAGGTCGAGCATCCGGTGACAGAATGGGTCACAGGAATTGATTTGGTAAAAGAGCAGATTCGCATTGCATCCGGAGAAAAATTGTCTTATACCCAGAAGGATATCCACCTGACCGGACACGCCATTGAGTGCAGAATCAATGCGGAAAATCCGGAAAAAGGGTTCCGTCCTTCACCGGGAACGATTACCGATATGTATCTTCCGGGAGGAAAAGGAATCAGAATTGATTCTGCGATTTACAGTGGATATACGATTCCGCCTTATTATGATTCTATGGTTGCAAAGTTGATTGTGTGGGCAAAAAATCGAAATGAAGCGATTCTGAAGATGCGAAGTGCATTGGGAGAAGTTATCATTGAGGGAATTGATACCAATGTGGATTATCAGTATGAGATACTGAATCATCCGGATTATATTCGTGGCAATATTGATATTGAATTTATCGAGAGATTGTAAAGGTGAATATCTATGAAGTTAGATAATATGTTTAAAAAGACCAGACTTTCTACAGGAAAGAAAGGTTATATCGCACTCTCCGGGAAGCCGGAGGTTCCGGAAGGGCTTCTGCGCAAATGTAATAAATGCGGAGGTGCGATTATTGCGGACGATGTAAAAAAAGGGTATTATATATGCCCCAAATGTGGTGGATATTTTCGTGTGCATGCATATCGAAGAATTGAAATGGTGGCAGATGCGGAGACATTTGAAGAATGGGATATGGATCTGGAGACAAAAAATCCTCTGAACTATAAAGGGTATGAAGAAAAACTGGAAGGCCTGCGGGAAAAGACGGGACTTCGGGAAGCGGTTGTGACCGGTAAGGCCAGAATCGATGGAAGAGAAGCTGTAATCGGAGTCTGTGACGGAAGATTTCTCATGGCAAGTATGGGAGGAGTCGTCGGAGAAAAGATTGCGCGGGCAGTTGAACGGGCAACAGAAGAACGGTTGCCGGTGATTCTGTTTGCCTGTTCCGGAGGAGCCAGAATGCAGGAAGGGATCACTTCTCTGATGCAGATGGCCAAGACTTCTGCTGCATTAAAAAGACACAGTGATGCAGGTCTTCTGTACATCAGTGTTCTGACGGATCCTACTACCGGAGGAGTAACGGCAAGTTTTGCCATGCTGGGAGATGTGATACTGGCGGAACCAAAGGCGCTGATCGGCTTTGCAGGACCACGTGTCATTGAACAGACGATCGGACAGAAGCTTCCGAAGGGATTTCAGCGTTCGGAATTCCTGTTGGAGCATGGATTCATTGACGCCATTGTGGAACGTCCCAAGCTGAAAGAAACGCTGTCTCAGATTCTGTCACTTCATAAAGAAAAGGAGAGCCTGGATCGTACAGAGGAGACAGAAAATGTTGTCCAAAAGACCGGTACGCAGACAGGGATTCAGAATACCAATCTGTCACATGACCAGGAAAAAACGTCTGTGGATGCGTGGGAACGTGTACAACTGTCCAGACAAAAGGACCGTCCGGTGGGAAGTGACTATATCCGGCATATGTTCACGGACTTTGTTGAATTTCACGGAGATCGTTATTATGCAGATGATAAGGCAATCATCGGAGGAATTGCCAGATTTCATGGCAGGCCGGTTACCGTGATCGCGCAGGCAAAAGGAACCAATACAAAGGAAAATATTGAACGGAACTTCGGGATGCCCTCTCCGGACGGATACCGCAAGGCACTTCGTCTGATGAAGCAGGCAGAGAAGTTCCATCGACCGGTTATCTGTTTTGTAGATACGCCGGGAGCATTTTGTGGACTGGAAGCAGAAGAGCGTGGACAGGGAGAGGCAATTGCAAGAAATATCTATGAGATGTCAGGATTAAAAGTTCCGGTACTTTCCATCATTATCGGAGAAGGCGGAAGCGGGGGAGCTCTTGCCATGGCAACTGCAGATGAAGTATGGATGCTGGAGAATTCCATCTATTCCATTCTGTCACCGGAAGGCTTTGCAAGTATTCTGTGGAAGGACAGTTCTAAGGCAAAAGAGGCGGCAAAGGTCATGCGTCTTACGGCAGAAGATCTGTATCAGCAGGGAATCGTGGAAAAAGTATTCAGGGAGCCGGAAGAATATACGGTTCAGAATATACAACAGGTAATCACTCCTCTGGAATGCGAACTGGAAGAATTTCTGAATCAATATGAAGTGATGTCTTCCAAAGAATTGACAGAGCGCAGATATCAGAGGTTCCGGCAACTGTAACAGAAGAGGAGCGAAAATATATGAAGATAAAACCATTGAAAATTGGTAATATAGAAGTAAAGCTTCCGTTGATTCAGGGCGGAATGGGCATTGGAATCAGTCTGGGCCGTCTTGCCGGGAGCGTTGCAAAAGAGGGCGGCATAGGGATCATCTCTGCCGCCCAGATTGGTTTTCAGGAGCCGGATTATGATGTGGATTCATTGAAGGCCAATTTGAGAGCGGTCAAAAAGGAATATGAGAAGGCGAGAAACATTGCTCCGAAAGGAGTGATCGGATTCAATATCATGGTAGCTATGCAGCATTATGAGCAGTATGTTAAAGCGGCGATTGCTGCGGGGGCGGATCTGATCATCTCCGGAGCAGGACTGCCAACGGAGCTTCCGAAGTATGCACAAGCTTCCGATGTAAAGCTTGCACCGATCGTATCCAGTGAAAAATCAGCAAGAGTGATCTTGAAGTACTGGGATCGAAAATACAAAAGGATCCCGGATCTACTGGTTATTGAAGGGCCGCTCGCCGGAGGACATCTGGGGTTTACCAGAGAACAGCTTGAGGAATACGGGGCTGATTCAGCCAGTTCTTTGAAAGAAACTGTGAAAGAATATGACGGGGAGATTCATGCCATACTGGAAGCGGTCAGGGAGTATGAAGACAAGTACAGTCAGAAGATTCCGGTGGCAATTGCCGGAGGTATCGAAGATCAGGAGCAGGCAGCTCATGCATTTGCTCTCGGAGCTGATGCCATTCAGGTGGCGACCAGGTTCGTGACAACTGAAGAGTGTGACGCGGATATCCGTTATAAAGAGGCGTATGTAAGAGCAGAAAAGGAAGATATTGTTATTGTGAAAAGTCCGGTTGGGATGCCGGGACGTGCCATTATGAATCCTTTTATGAAAAAAATTATGGCAGGAGAGCGGATTGCACCGGTCCGATGCCATGGATGCCTCAATGGATGTAATCCTGCAAAGATTCCTTACTGTATTACAGAAGCGCTGATCCATGCGGCAAAAGGGAAAGTGGAGGATGCACTTTTATTCTGCGGTGCGTATGCGTATAAGGCCAGTCGGATTGAAACGGTAAAAGAAGTTATTGATTCTCTCCTGCTGGAAAGGGTATAATGTAGGTGTAGAAAAGTAGGAAGAGTGAAGGACGATGGGAATGGACGACGCATATAAGCTGATTAATAATACGCTGGTGAACCTGATCAATGAGATCTGGGAGCTGGAAGAGAAGGCAATCATAACAGAGGAATTCAAAGATTTGACGAATAATGATATGCATGTCATCGAGGCAATCGGACTTGGTGACGGCAGAAATATGTCTTCTATTGCGAAAAAGTTAAAGATTACCGTCGGATCCCTCACTACAGCAATGAACAGTCTGGTGAATAAAAAATACGTTGAGCGTCACAGAAGCGAGGAGGATCGCCGTGTTGTATTTGTGAAGTTAACGGAAAAGGGAGTCAGAGCGTATCATCATCATGAGGATTATCATCGGCAGATGACGCAGGCTATTATGGATAAACTGGATGAAAAAGAACTGCCTGTTCTGGTTAAGACACTGGATGTGTTGACTGAATTTTTTACCGGATACAGCAAGGTAAAGGAGCCTTAAAAGATGGAAACAGAAATAGAAAGATTGCAGAATATTATTGATGACAGCAGGAACATTGTATTTTTTGGAGGTGCCGGAGTATCCACGGAGAGCAATATTCCGGATTTCAGAAGTGCGGACGGCCTGTACCACCAGCAATATAAGTATACGCCGGAGCAGGTCGTAAGCCACAGCTTTTTTGTTCGTAATACAGAAGGATTTTATGAGTTTTATAAGGATAAGATGATGTTTCTGGATGCAAAGCCGAATCCGGCACACCGGAAGCTTGCAGAACTGGAAGCGTCAGGAAAGTTAACGGCGGTTATCACGCAGAATATTGACGGACTTCATCAGGCGGCGGGCAGTAAGAATGTACTGGAGCTCCATGGAAGTATTCACAGGAATTATTGCCAGAGATGCCATAAATTCTACGATGCGGCATATGTGAAGCATGCAGAAGGGATCCCGAGGTGTACCTGCGGTGGTGTGATCAAGCCGGATGTTGTATTGTACGAAGAGGGACTGGATTCCGATATCATTCAGAAAAGTATCCGGGCAATCAGCAATGCGGATACTCTGATCATCGGAGGAACATCTCTGGTCGTATATCCTGCGGCAGGATTTATCGATTATTTCAGAGGAAGGCATCTGGTTGTGATCAACAAAGGTGCTACAGCGAGAGAAGTAGGAGCAGAGCTGACCATTGCAGCTCCGATCGGAAAAGTGTTGGAACAGGTAAAAATCTGATGAGGGATTGTTGAAAAACAATCCCTCATTTGTATTTTGAAAAAATCAAATTCATTCAATGTCGGTCAAAATCGGTTGTGCATATTAAACGAAAATGTAAGGTCATATTTGTGAAATAGTTTGATTGACTTTGACTGACTTTGAACATATAATGCAATCATAAAATAAAAACAGGAGGAAATGAGATGATTTATACAGTTACATTTAATCCATCACTAGATTATATTGTTTCTGTAGAAGACTTTAAATTGGGATTGACCAATCGTACAAGCTCTGAATTGATACTTCCGGGTGGAAAAGGAATTAATGTGTCAACAGTGCTTGGCAATCTCGGGATCGAGAATACAGCATTGGGATTTGCAGCAGGGTTTACCGGAGATGAGATTGTACATCGAATGGAAGAGATGGGCGTGAAGTCAGATTTTATCTTGCTTGAGAACGGAATGTCTAGAATCAATTTGAAGTTAAAGTCTATTGATGGAACAGAGATTAACGGATGCGGCCCTAAAATTGATCAGAAAGCAGTGAACTCTCTGATGGATAAACTGGATGTGTTAGGACAAGGCGACACTTTGGTCCTTGCCGGTAGTATTCCCAATTCTATGCCGGATGATATATACAGAAGGATTATGGGAAGACTGGATGGACGAGGAGTCATGATTGTTGTGGATGCAACGCAGGATCTGCTCTTAAATGTGTTGGAGTATCACCCGTTTTTAATTAAGCCTAATAATCACGAACTGGGTGAAATATTCAACGTGGAGCTGAAGACGAGAGAAGAAGTGATACCATACGGTAAAAAGCTGCAGGAAATGGGCGCGGTGAATGTTCTGGTGTCCATGGCTGGTGAAGGGGCAGTATTGATTGCAGGAGATGGCAGTGTATATGCGACTCCGGCACCAAAAGGGACTTTGAAAAATGGCGTCGGAGCGGGAGATTCTATGGTAGCTGGATTTGTCGCAGGCTGGTTGAAAGAACAAGACTATAAACATGCATTTTATATGGGCGTATCAGCAGGAAGTGCAAGTGCATTTTCAGAATTGCTGGCAACGAAGGAAGAAATAAAGGCAGTATATCAACAACTAATCCCGAATTAAGGAGGAAAAAAGGATGAGAATTACGGAATTGCGATTCCACATGGCAAATGCGACGCTGTTACCAAGCCGGGTCTTGCAGCTATGGTAATCAAGGAAGGTGTAGAATTTGATTCATTGGATGGTGAGCCGGTAACATTGATGTTCCTGATTGCAGCACCGAATACGGAAGATAATGTACACCTTGACGTATTGAGTAAATTGTCTGTATTGATGATGGATGAAGAATTTTCAAATTCTCTTCGAAATGCGTCGTCAGTAGATGAATTTCTTGCAATTATTGATAAAGCAGACAACGAGAAAGAAAGTATCGATGAGAGACTGGCAGATACAGGGGATGTGGCAGCTTCTAAATGCAAGATTCTTGCAGTTACTTCCTGTCCGACCGGTATTGCACATACTTATATGGCAGCAGAAGGAATTGAAAAAGCGGCAAAAGCAAAAGACTGTTTTGTAAAGATAGAGACAAGAGGATCCGGCGGAGCCAAAAATGTATTAACAGAACAGGAGATTGAAGAAGCAGACTGTATTATTGTTGCAGCAGACGCACAGGTTCCGATGGATCGCTTTGATGGAAAGAAAGTGATTGAATGTCAGGTATCAGACGGAATCAGTAAAGCAGATGAATTAATTGAACGTGCGATTGCAGGAGATGTCCCGGTCTATCATGCGGCAGCAGGGGCAAAAGTTACGAAAACAACAAAGAAAAGTGGCAGCATAGGACATCAGATCTATACACAGTTGATGAATGGAGTGTCTCACATGCTTCCGTTCGTAGTAGGTGGAGGTATTCTGATTGCAATTGCATTCTTGATTGATGGATTCTGCGTGGATATGAATGCATTGGATGTTGCAGACAGAGCTAATTTTGGAACGATTACACCAGCTGCAGCATGGCTTAAGAATCTGGGAGGTGTTGCATTTGGATTGATGCTTCCGGTACTGGGTGGTTACATCGCGATGGCAATCGGAGACAGACCGGCACTTGCATTGGGATTCGTAGGTGGAATGATGGCAATTGATATGGGAGGCCCGTTTAATAAGGCAGCATATGTATTCGGTACTGCAGCGATTGCAGCAGGTAATTACGACATTATGACAGCTGTTATGATTGGTGGTATGACGCCGCCTTGTGCAATTGCAATTGCGACCATGCTCTTTAAAAATAAATTTACAAAAGAAGAACGAGAGGCAGGTCCGACAAATATTATTATGGGTCTGGCATTTATCACAGAAGGTGCTATCCCATTTGCAGCTTCCGATCCGATTCACGTACTTCCTTCCTGTATTATCGGTTCAGGAGTTGCCGGAGCGTTGTCTATGGCATATTGTATATAGAGCCTGACGATGAGATTTTGGATAAAATGATGCGGCTTAAAGAAGAAGAAGAGAAAAAAAGGCTTCTTCAGACTTTGAAAGGCAAGGAAAACATCACTCTTGACGGTCAGAAAATCTTGCTGTATGCTAATATCGGTAATATTAAGGATCTTGCAACGGTTCGACAAAATGATGCTGGAGGTATTGGACTTTTCAGAAGTGAGTTTATCTACCTTGAGAAAGATCAGTATCCAACAGAGGAAGAACAATTTCAGATATATAAGACCGTAGCAGAGACCATGGCCGGAAAGCGTGTCATTATCCGAACTTTAGATATCGGTGCGGATAAGCAGTGTGATTATTTCGAAATGGAAAAAGAAGAAAACCCGGCAATGGGATGTCGTGCGATTCGTATCTGTCTGACACGTCCAGAGGTGTTTAAGACTCAGCTGAGAGCATTATTCCGTGCCAGTGCGTATGGAAAAATTGCAATTATGTATCCGATGATCACCAGCGTGAAAGAAGTTCGAAAAATCAAAGAAATTGTTGAACAAGTGAAGGATGAATTAAAGCAACAGGGCATAGAACATGGTGAGCCGGAACAGGGAATTATGATTGAGACTCCGGCAGCGGCAATCATAAGTGATATGCTTGCAAAAGAGGTTGATTTCTTCAGTATTGGAACAAATGATCTGACACAGTATACGCTGGCAATTGACAGACAGAATATATCGTTGGATGATTTTTATGATCCGCATCATCCGGCAGTTCTTCGCCTGATATCCATGGTAGTCGATAATGCACACAAAGCAGGCATCTGGGCAGGTGTTTGTGGTGAGCTTGGTGCAGATCTGGAATTGACAAGAGAATTTCTGGCGATGGGAGTAGATGAATTGTCCGTATCTCCGGGAAGAATTCTTCCGATTCGTAAGATCGTGCTCGAGACGAACGTTGCAGATTATAAAGAAAACAGAAGATAGAAACGGAGTATCATATGCTGTCAGAGCAACGTTACGCAATGATTTTAGAATTACTGAAAGAAAGACACAGCATTTCAGTAATAGAATTAACAGAACTGCTGAATATATCGGAATCAACTGCCAGAAGGGACATTACGGCACTGGATAAGGCGGGAAAGCTTGTGAAAGTGTTTGGTGGTGCTGTTGCTGCAGATAATACATTTCTTGCACTGGAGCCTACGGTGGCACAAAAAAAAGAGGTTCAGAAAGAGGAAAAGCTTCGGATTGCAAAGTATGCCGCTTCTTTAATTGAACCGGAAGATTTCGTATATCTGGATGCAGGGACAACGACGGGATATATGCTGGAGTTCCTTGAAAAAACATCGGCAACTTTTGTGACGAATGCGGTTGCACATGCACAGAGACTTGCGGCTAATGGGACAAGAGTGTTTTTGATTGGCGGAGAACTGAAAAGTTCGACAGAAGCAGTTGTAGGAAGCGAAGCTGTGATATTGCTGAAAGAATATCATTTCACAAAAGGCTTTTTTGGAACGAATGGAATCAGTAAGACAAAAGGCTTTACAACACCGGATGTGAATGAAGCGCTTGTCAAAAGGACGGCAGTTGAACAGTGTCAGAAAGTGTATATACTGGGAGATTCTTCGAAGTTTCATCTGGTAAGTTCCGTAACTTTTTCGCCATTTCATGGAAAGAAAATCCTGACTGACAGTATTCCGGATGAATATCGGGAGATTTCAGATATTATTGTGTGTTAATAATCAGAAGCTGTGAATATAAAAGAATTATCTCGTGGAAGAACGTGTGTAAAGAAGCACAGTATTCCACGAGATTTATTTTTTCAGGGGGAGGCTTAACGAATCAGATGCTAAAAAATCAAAAGGATCAGGTTGAACGTATAGAAATGTATGGAAAAGAGACAAAAAAGGCGCGTGATAATTTTGCTTTAGGCCCGAATGGAACAAACTTTCATCTGATTGGAGCTATGCTGGATATCAAAAAGGCAGCAGCGCAGACATACAGGGAACTGGAGATGATGGAAAAATGGAAAGCGGATGCCATCATTTTCGCATGCGATGAGTTGAAAAAGGAAAAATATCGGGATAATTTTTGTGTGCATCCATTACAGGGCGGTGCCGGAACAGCCATCGGACTGGGTGATAATGCCAGCAGACAGTATCGTTTCCGTGTGATAGAGAAACTGCGGGATCTGACCGGAATTGGACTTGCAAGGGCAGAATACGAAGTGGATCTGACTCAGAATAATGATGTATTTGTGGAAGTGTCCGGGCTTTTGAAAGCCATGGCAGTGAATCTGATGAAGATTGCCGGGGACTTAAGATGGATAAATTCCGGGCCGAAAGGCGGACTTGGGGAGATTATTCTTCAGGAAGTACAGGCAGGGAGCACAATTATGCCTGGAAAGGTGAATCCGGTGATTCCGGAGATGGTGACACAGGTTGCCATAAAAGTGATGGCAAATGATCAGGCGGTTGCGACGGCAGCTGCCAGTGGTAATTTTGAGTTAAATGCGTTTCTTCCCCTGATTGCAGACAGTCTGTTGGAAAGCCTGGAATTGTTGATTCGTGCAACAGAATTATTTCGTACAAAATGCATAGATACTCTGCGTGTCAATGAAGCGCAGTGCCGGAAGCATCTGGAAGGATCCCTTGCGGAGGTTACCCATAAAGCGGTCGAGATCGGATATGAGAAAGCGGCAGAAGAAGCCCGGAGAAAAGCAAAGATAGATGAATGAAAACATGCAACTGAAAAACGCCGGTATCTCTGAAGGAGACCTTCGGGATACCGGCATTGATTTATGTGGATGTTCATGGTCTGGTATGAGGAAGGTGCAGATCTACCCCAGCGAAGGGAAGATCTCGATGCTTCGTTCCAGAATTCCCTGCATATAGGCAATTGCAGTTCCGTAATTTGTGATCGGAATATTGGCATCTTCCGCACATTTCAGACGATATTTCATTTCCCGTTCATTGAGCGTACAGCCGCCGCAGTGAACGATCATTTTATAGCAATCCAGTTCCAGAGGAAATTCCGTTCCGCTGGTGAATTCAAAATTCAGTTGTTTTCCGGTATAATTCCGAATCCAGCGAGGAAGCTTGACGGTACCGATATCATCACACTGTCTGTGGTGTGTGCAGCCTTCTGAGATCAGGACGGTATCACCATCTTCCAGTGTGTCCAGGGCACGGGCGCCGTGTACGACCGTGCGGAGATTTCCCTTATATCGGGCGAAAAGAATGGAAAATGAGGTCAGAGGAATCTCTCCTGGTGTGTCGGCGGATACTTTGGCAAATACCTGGCTGTCAGTAATGACAAGAGACGGCTTTTTGGATAGATTCTGAAGCGTCTCTCGCAGTTCGTGTTCCTTGACTACAATTGCAGTTGCATCTGCTTCCAGAATATCACGGATCGTCTGTTGTTGCGGAAGAATCAGACGCCCTTTTGGGGCGGCTTTATCGATCGGTACCACCAGCACGACAAAATCCGATGGGTGGATCAGATCACCCACAATACGCAGTTTGGAATCCTCCTGTGGAGCAAGGACGGTAATCTGTTCCTTCAGTTCATATATATTCATTTGATCCTCGGCGCTGGTCCACAGGATACGCCGGCTATTAATTCCGTATGCAGCCTGTGCAGATTCGAGGACGGTACACTGGTCAGCTTCCGAAACAAGATCTGCTTTGTTCAGAACAATCAGATAAGGAATCTCCTTTTGCCGGATTCGTTCCAGGATCGCAGCATCCTCTTTTGTCATACCGGTGGTTCCATCCACCACCAGAATGGCAATATCCGTTTTGTTCAAAACCTGATAAGCTTTTTGAATTCGAAGCTTACCAAGTTCTCCTTCATCATCCAGACCAGGGGTATCGATCATTACAACAGGCCCGAGCGGGAGAAGTTCCATAGCCTTCAGAACCGGATCTGTTGTAGTACCTTTTACGTCCGATACAATCGCAAGGCTCTGGCCTGTAAGAGCATTAATGATACTCGATTTGCCGGCGTTACGTTTGCCAAAAATACCAATATGAATGCGCTCGGAAGAGGGCGTATTATTTAAACTCATAGTTATCAACCTCCTGTTTAATTTAATGAATCTCCGCGTGCGGTTACGACACGATATCCGATGGACTGCATCCTGGTCTCCAGGCATCTTCGGCACTGGGCAGATTCATCTCCGGTGCAGATTTTGTTGTCGTACAGCAGGTAATCCTTTCTTACGCTGGTGGGGGACAGATTCGGCATCACAACATTGGCACCGGCCAGAATGCCCAGTTCTCTTCCTCTGGGATGGATGGTTCCAAGTGCAGTGGTGGAAGGAAGCAGTACCCTGGGGATCATCAGTCGGATCAGCCCCAGCAGAAAGAGTGTAAGTTCCAATGTTCCGGCGGGTTCTCCGGCAAATGGAGTATCATGATGCGGGATGAACGGGCCGATTCCGATCATCTGTGGATTCAGTTCTTTCATGAACAGCATATCTTCAGCCAGATGCTCTGCTGTCTGATAGGGGGAACCGACCATGAATCCGGTTCCTACCTGATAACCGATCTCTTTCAGATATCTCAGACATTGCTGTCGGTGAGCGGCGCTCAGAGAAGCAGGATGCAGCATACCATAATGCTGATAATTACAGGTTTCGTGTCTGAGAAGATACCGGTCGGCTCCGGCATCGAAAAAGGCCTGATAGGTTTCACGCGATTTTTCACCGACAGATAGAGTAATGGCACAGTCGGGATAGCGTTGTCTGATTGTCCGTATGAGAGTAATCATCTTATCATCGGTAAACCAGCCGTCTTCGCCTCCCTGAAGGACGAAGGTGCGAAAGCCCAGGTCATAGCCTTCGCGGCAGCAGGTGAGAATCTCCTCTTCGGTCAGTCGATACCGGTGTACATTTTTGTTACTTTTCCGGATACCGCAGTAAAGACAGTCATTTCGACAGTAGTTGGTGAATTCAATCAGTCCCCGGACATAGATGTCGGTCCCATAATATTTTTGCTGTTCCTGTCGGGCAAGAGGAAAAAGATATTCGGACAATTCGGGTGTACGCCCGGAGATCAGAGCTGTCCATTCACTTCTGGACAGCGTCTGTTCTGTATGAAGTTTATCAATCAGTGATATCAGATCTGAAGTAGGGATGGATGTGTTCATTGGCAGTCTCCTTAAATCTATTGGTTTGCATGATACTGGTTTTGCCGGTTCGTTTCTGCACGCCATAGATACGTAAAAAACCTGGCGTACATAGCGTCAGGTTCTGAAAAGGCAGAGATATCCTGCCAGTGTATTCTCTATGAATCTGTACGCCTTTTCACTCAGAATATACAGTCTTTGTGATCAGTACGGTTTTGTAAAATTATAACATACTGCAAATGTTTCCACAATCATCGTTTATGGATTCACAAATTGCAGATATTTATGAACGCATATATTTCACACAAATTGTAGAAGTCTGTTATAATAGGAAAGAAATAGTTTCAGGGAAAATCTTATCGAAGAAAGAGGTCAGAGAATGGAAACGGAATATGTGGCACATGATTTTGAACCGATATATGACGAACGTTCACGGATTCTGATGCTGGGAACTATGCCATCACCGAAGTCACGGGAAGTGGGATTTTATTATGGTCATCCGCGAAACCGTTTCTGGAAAGTGGTATCGGATGTCTGTCAGGAATCGCTGCCGGAGACTAAGGAAGAGAAGATTACGTTTGCACTGAGAAACCGGATTGCGGTATGGGATGTGCTGGCAGGCTGCGAGATCAGAGGAGCAGAGGACAGCAGCATCCGCAATCCTGTACCCAATGATATGAGCAGAATTCTGAAAACAGCGGATATCCAGGCGATATTCACGACCGGGATGAAGGCATATCAGTTATATAAAAAGTATTGTTATCCTGTAACCGGTGTAGAGGCGATCAGTCTGCCATCTACAAGCCCGGCAAACTGCAGGATATCCTATGAAGAATTGTATCAGGCATATTCGATAATACAAAAATATATCAGTGACGGGTATCAATCCCCTATCTGATATACGTTCCGAGAGAGAGTCTTGAGTTGAAGCGAATAAATAACGATGAAAGAAGGAGAAGGATGGAAAATCTGATATTTAGTTTAAATGCGACGGTTCCGGTGTTTTTTATGATGCTTTTGGGATTGATATTTCGAAAAGCAGGATGGATTGATGATGCATTTGCATCAAAGATGAATCAG
Organism: Faecalicatena contorta; assembly: GCF_021531995.1. Classification (GTDB taxonomy): domain Bacteria; phylum Bacillota; class Clostridia; order Lachnospirales; family Lachnospiraceae; genus Dorea_A; species Dorea_A contorta_A. The sequence goes on along the minus strand of NZ_JAFBIZ010000005.1, from coordinate 25,891 downwards.
TTTGTATTCCGGGTGCCGCTTCCACTGCTTGTGTTCAGTGATCTGGCATCGGTCGACTTTGATAAGGTGTGGAATATGAAGTTTATCTTATTCTGCTTTTTGGTAACAGTACTCAGTATTGCAATCTCTGTTGTAATCTCATATTTATGGAAAGACAAGTCGATCCAGGGAGAATTTATTCAGGCTTCCTATCGAAGCAGCGCGGCGCTTCTGGGAATTGCGTTCATTCAAAATATATATGGAACGTCGGGAATGGCGCCTCTTATGATCATCGGAAGTGTGCCGCTCTATAATGTGATGGCAGTTCTTGTGTTGTCACTATTCCGACCGGAACAGAAGGGACTGGACCGTAAGGTTCTGGAAAAAACACTGAAAGGCATTGTGACGAATCCAATCATTATCGGAATCGTGGTCGGACTTCTGTGGTCAGCACTAAAGATTCCAATGCCACATATTGCAGAAAAAACAGTGAGCAGTGTTGCAAGTGTTGCCACGCCGATGGGATTAATGGCTATGGGAGCAACCTTTGACATCCGGAAAGCATTTGCAAAGGTAAAACCGTCTGTCGTGGCAGCATTGATCAAGCTGGTGGGATATGCAGGTGTCTTCCTTCCGATGGCTGTATGGATGGGCTTTTGCAGGGAGGAACTGGTGGCCATTCTTGTGATGCTGGGATCTGCCACAACCGTGAGCAGCTTTGTTATGGCAAAAAATATGGGACATGAAGGTACTCTGACGTCAAGTACCGTTATGCTTACCACTTTGTTCAGTGCATTCACCCTGACAGGATGGCTGTATATACTGAGAAGCTTTTCCCTTATCTAGGGTGAACTATTAAAAAAGTCTTAATTTCCTTGACAAATTGATTTTCGATGGCTATGATAATCAGTAGTTTATACGTAAAGGCTTTGATAAAGAGGAGTATGTATTCATGAACCTGCCAGAGAGAGTGACCCACAGGCTGAGAGGTACTCGGGATATTCAGGATACAGAAGGTAGCTTTTGAGCCGGATGGCTGAACTTCATAATAAGAAGCTAGGTCGTCCCGGAGTCGTTCCCGTTATAGAATAAGATGAGATGTATAGAAGGGGTGAATAAGTATTTCTTCTATATAATAAAGGTGGTACCGCGACTACAATCGCCCTTTACGTAATGTAGAGGGCTTTTTCATTTTCAAAATGTGAAGAAAATGTGAAAAGTAATAGGATAAAGTGTATCTGAAGTATGAGGAGGAAACTATGAGTCAGAACCTGGAAAAGACCTACAATCCAAAAGAGATTGAAGCAAAGTTATATGAAAGATGGTGTGAAAATAAGTATTTTCACGCTGAGGTTGACAGAAGCAGAAAACCGTTTACAACTGTGATGCCGCCACCGAATATTACCGGTAAGCTGCATATGGGACATGCACTGGACAATACACTGCAGGATATCCTGATCCGCTATAAGAGAATGCAGGGATACAATGCACTGTGGATTCCGGGAACAGACCATGCGGCAATCTCCACAGAGGTTAAGGTTACCAATCAGTTGAAAGAAGAAGGGATTGATAAAAAAGAGCTTGGAAGAGAAAAATTCCTGGAGAGAACCTGGCAGTGGAAGGAAGAGTATGCAGGAACGATCGAAGGACAGTTGAAAAAGTTAGGTGTATCCTGTGACTGGGACAGAGAACGCTTCACAATGGATGAGGGTTGTTCCAAAGCTGTTGAAGAAGTATTTATCAAACTTTATGAAAAAGGATATATCTATAAGGGATCAAGAATCATCAACTGGTGTCCGGTATGTAAGACATCTCTGTCTGATGCAGAAGTTGAGCATGAAGAGCAGGATGGATTCTTCTGGCACATCAAGTATCCGATCGTAGGAACCGATGATTTCCTGGAGATCGCAACAACACGTCCGGAGACTATGCTTGGTGATACGGCTATTGCCGTACATCCGGATGATGAGAGATATAAAGATATCGTTGGAAAGACCTGTCTGCTTCCATTGACTGACAGAGAGATTCCGATTGTTGCAGACTATTATGTAGATAAAGAATTTGGAACCGGTGCGGTTAAGATCACACCTGCACATGACCCGAATGACTTTGAAGTTGGAAAGCGTCACAACCTGCCTGAGATCAACATTATGAACGACGATGCTACGATCAATGCGCAGTATGGTGGAAAATATGCCGGCATGGATCGTTACGAGGCAAGAAAGGCCATGGTGAAGGATCTGGAAGAGCAGGGATATCTGGTAAAGGTTGTGCCACATTCTCATAATGTAGGTACACATGACCGTTGCCATACAACGGTAGAGCCGATGGTAAAGCAGCAGTGGTTCGTTAAGATGGATGAACTGGCAAAACCGGCGATTGAAGCAATCAAGAACGGGGAACTCAGATTTGTTCCGGAGCGTTTTAATAAGATCTACCTGCACTGGCTGGAGAATATCCGTGACTGGTGTATCTCAAGACAGATCTGGTGGGGACACAGAATTCCGGCTTATTACTGTGATGAATGTGGAGAAGTTGTGGTAGGACGCGGTGCTCCGGAAAAATGTCCAAAGTGCGGATGCACACACTTTACACAGGATGAAGATACACTGGATACATGGTTTAGTTCTGCGCTGTGGCCATTCTCCACACTTGGATGGCCGGATCAGAATGAAGATCTGGATTATTTCTATCCGACAGATGTACTGGTTACCGGATATGACATCATTTTCTTTTGGGTAATCCGTATGGTATTCTCCGGTTATGAGCATACAGGGAAAGCACCGTTCCATACCGTATTTATTCACGGTCTGGTGAGAGATTCCCAGGGCCGCAAGATGAGTAAATCTCTCGGAAATGGTATTGATCCGCTGGAGATCATCGATCAGTATGGTGCAGATGCCCTGCGTATGACACTTGTAACAGGAAATGCGCCTGGTAATGACATGCGTTTCTATAATGAAAGAGTAGAGGCGAGCCGTAACTTTGCGAACAAAGTATGGAATGCATCCAGATTTATCCTGATGAATCTGGGAGATAAGGAACTGACAGAGCCGGCAGATTTCAATCGTTATCCGGCAGATGCATGGATCTTGTCCAGATGCAATACACTGGTAAAAGACGTAACAGAAAATATGGATAAGTTTGAGCTTGGTATCGCTTTGTCCAAGATCTACGATTTCCTATGGGATGAATTCTGTGACTGGTATATCGAGATCGCAAAATATCGTATCTATCATGCGGAAGAAGACGCAGAAGGTGCAAATGATGCACTGTGGACGCTCAGAGAGGTACTGAAGAATTCTCTGAAACTTCTCCATCCATATATGCCGTTTGTAACAGAGGAGATTTACAGCAAACTGGTTCCGGAAGAGGAATCACTGATGATGTCAGACTGGCCTGTATACGATGAAAAGCGCAACGCTCCGGATGCAGAGATGGTGGTAGACCATTACAAAGAGATCGTAAGAGGAATCCGTAATGTGCGGGCAGAAATGAACGTACCGAATTCCAGAAAGGCAACCGCATATGTTGTATGTGAAGATGCCAAGATATGTGAGGGACTGGCTCTGCTTGATACATCAGCACAGACCATGGCAGCTTTGAACGCACTTGTGATTCAGAATGATAAGACAGGAATTGCAGATGATGCGGTATCCGTTGTGGTACCGGATGCGACGGTATATGTTCCGCTGGAAGAACTGATCGACTTTGATCAGGAGATTGATAGATTAACAAAAGAAGAAACGAGACTTTCAAAAGAAATTGCCCGTGCAACAGGAATGCTGAATAATGAGAAGTTTGTCAGCAAGGCTCCTGCAGCGAAAGTCCAGGAAGAACGTCAGAAGCTGGAAACATACCGACAGATGATGGAACAGGTAAAAGAAAGACTGGAAGGATTAAGAGCAAAAAGGTCATAGGTGAAGATGAAGAAGGTTCATTTAAAAAAGCCCGACATTAAGGCGGGAATTCATAAATTAAAACATCTGAAAAAAGAAGATATAATAGAATACTGGAAGGGCAGAAGGGAACGAAGAGAAAGGATCCTGGAAGAGCGCCGCAACAGCGCATTTGCACAGAAGATGAAACCGGTATATGCATTTATGAATCGTTTCTCGCTGGTATTTCACGCACTGCTGGCATGCATCATTAATTATGCAATAGAAGCAATTTCCAGGCATTCCTTAGTGGAAGCCTGGAAATATATGACTGGATCGCCATATGTGTTCCTGTACAATGCTTTTATGATATTTGTGACATTTTCGATTGTCTATCTGCTCAAGCGAAGAGTGTTCGCAAGAATCATTATCAGTGCGGTCTGGCTGATTCTCGGAGTTGCCAATGGGTATATTCTACTGAAGCGTGTCACACCATTCAATGCACAGGATCTCAAGATTGCGCAGGATGGTATCGCTCTGATCAATAATTATTGTAATGGTTTTGAGCTGGTCATTCTGGTGATCGGAGTCGTGGCGCTGATCGTCTGGTGTATATCCATGTGGAGGCGGGGCGGACAGTACAGTGGGAAAGTCCACCACGTTCGTGCTCTGATCGGAATTGCAATCTGTTGTGCACTGTATGGTTTTGTGGCAGAGCAGGCGGTAGATAAGAGAGTGGTCTCTACGTATTTTGGAAATATTGCGTTTGCGTATGAAGATTACGGACTTCCTTACTGTTTTATGGCAAGTCTTTTTAATACCGGGATCAATGAACCGAATGATTATAATGAAGAAACGATTGCCGAGATCAGCAAGAATGGAGAGATTACCAGGAATGAGACCGGGCTTGCGGAAGAGGAGCGGCCGAATATCATTGTTGTACAGCTGGAATCTTATTTTGATGTGGCCGAAGCAGAGTTTTTTACAACATCGGAGGATCCATGTCCGAATCTTCATGCCATGTACGATGAGTATTCAACAGGATATTTTAAAGTACCTTCTGTAGGAGCCGGTACTGCAAATACAGAGTTTGAGGTATTGACGGGAATGAATCTTCGTTACTTCGGTCCAGGAGAATATCCGTACAAGACGATGCTGAAAACCACGCCATGCGAAAGTGCGGCAACTGCGCTTGGCACACTGGGATATGGTACACATGCACTTCACAACAATACCGGTAACTTTTACAGTCGCGCCAACGTGTTTAATAATATTGGATTTGACACATACACCAGTAAGGAATTCATGAATGTACTTCAGACTACGGAAAACGGCTGGGCGAAGGATGACATTCTGATTCAGCATATTCTGGAATCCATGGATACGACGCAGCAGCAGGATTTTGTGTTTGCGGTCAGTGTTCAGGGGCATGGAGACTATCCGGAGGAACAGGTCATTGAAAATCCGACAATTACGGTAGAAGGAATCGACGATCCTGCTAAAAAGAATAAATGGGAGTATTATGTCAATCAGGTATATGAGATGGATCAGTTTGCCGGAAATCTGGTAAAGGCGATTGAAGAACGCGGTGAACCAACGGTTGTTGTGTTCTATGGAGATCATCTTCCGACGATGGGACTTAAGGCGGAGGATCTAAAGAGCAGGTACCTGTATAATACAAACTATGTGATCTGGGATAATATCGGTCTGGAAAAGGAAGATAAGAACCTGCCGTCTTATCAGTTGATGGCAGAGGTGTTTGAACGACTGGACATTCATTCCGGAACGATATTCAATTATCATCAGGAAAGAACAAAGAGCAAGAATTATCTGGCGGATCTGGAACTGCTTCAGTATGACATCCTGTATGGCAATCAGTATGTGTATGATGGAGATCAGCCGATTACGGAAGGACATATGGTAATGGGAGTGCGGGATGTCACGCTTAGCAGCATTGTACCGCATTTGAATAAAGGATATAGTCTGTACGGAGAGAATTTTACCAAATACAGTAAAATATATATCAATGGAGAAAAGCAAAAGAGCAGTTTCCTGAATAATACCAGAATCGATCTGTCAGAGGTTGAACTGTCAGACGGAGATGTGATTCAGGTCGGACAGGTTGGATCCAGTGAAACGATCTTCCGTATGTCAGAAAAGTATATCTATCAGGATGGTGAACTGGTAGAACAGGAAGGTACAGCAACCGATAAGTCGAAATCGTGGGTGGATCAAAGCTATGATGTTGAGTAAAAAAGAGACTGTGTCCTACACATATGAGGAAGCAGTAGAATATATTGAAGAGATTCCCAGGTTTACAAAAAAACATACGCTCGAACATACCAGGGCATTTTTAAGAAGACTTGGGAATCCGGCAGTGGACAGAAAGATCATTCATGTTGCCGGAACCAATGGAAAAGGTTCCGTATGTGCATATCTTCAGGCACTGTTGATGGCAGAGGGGAAGAGAACAGGGTTCTTTACATCCCCTCATCTTGTATCTGTAAATGAACGAATAAGAATGGACAATGTCCAGATAGAAAATGATACCTTTCTGAAGGTATTTCAAATGGTTCTGTCCGTTGTCAGAGAGATGGAGGAAGATGGAATAGAGCACCCTTCATATTTTGAATTTCTCTTTGGTATGGGAATGATGGCTTTTGCGCAGACGGATGTGGAATATATCATTCTGGAAACAGGCCTTGGAGGAAGACTGGATGCGACCAATTCTGTGGAGCATCCGGCACTTACGCTGATCACATCGATCAGCCTGGATCATACGGATATTCTTGGGGATACCATTGAGAAAATTGCGGCAGAGAAAGCAGGAATCATCAAAGAAGAAATTCCGGTTATCTTTGACGGAAGTAATGAAAAGGCATCACAAGTCATACTGGAAACGGCGTTCGAGAAGCAGGCACCCTGTAGAGAAATCTCGAAAAATGCGTTCGAAATTCGAGAAGTTAACCGCAAATATATTGCATTTTCCAGAGTGAATGCGTATGATAAAGATGTTATCTATCAAGTCCCAATCTGTGGCTGTTATCAGGTGACGAATGCAATGATCGCACTGGAAGCGGCAGAATATCTGCTGGAGGGAGAAAAAATCCATATCAATCGGTGGGTTGATGCACTGGCATCGATACACTGGGCAGGCAGAATGGAACAGGTTGCGGAACATATTACGATTGATGGTGCGCATAATCCGGGAGCGATTGAAGCGTTTGTAGAAAGCGTTAAGGCTTTGAAGGCGGATGAAGGAGAGGGACCGGTCATTCTGTTTTCGGCTGTTGCAGATAAAAAGTATGAGCAGATGATTGCCTATCTGTGTCAGAACATGAATGCAAAAGCTTATATTGTGACGCAGATCGAAGATACCCGAGGAGTTCCGGTACAGGAACTGAAGGCGATATTTGAAAAATATACGTCCAGAAAAGTGCTGTGTGAGGAAAGCCTCGAAGAGGCTCTTTTGGCGGCAGAAAGGGAGCGTGGGCAAGACGGAGAGATCTATTGCCTGGGATCACTATACCTTGTGGGGATGATTAAAAAACTACTGGGAGGTGCTTTGCATGCTTGATTTTGAAGAAGAATTAAAGAAGTTTCAGCCGAGTCTGGAAGTTGAAGATATAGAAGATGCGGTGTATCAGGAAGATCTGACAGATATGACAGATATTCTGCGGGAAGTGATTCAGCAGACAAAGTAGGAACAGAGTCGTAGGAGACATTATTAACAGAGGGTAGTATATGGATTATACAACAAAACTTGTATATCAGTCGAATTACTGGTATAACGACGGATTAAAAAAAGCGAATATCCGGGATATGTCCGGTGCGATTGCTTCTCTGAAAAAAAGCTTACAGTATAACAGAGCCAATATTGCGGCAAGAAACCTTCTGGGACTTGTCTATTATGGACGCGGAGATGTTGGAGAGGCGCTGGTTGAATGGATCTTAAGCAAGAATTTTCAGTCACATGAGAATATTGCCAATTATTATATTCAAAAGATCAAAGAGAAGAAAGATGAGCTTGATACGATTAATCAGGCGATCAAACGGTACAATCAGGCATTGACATACTGCTATCAGAGGGGAGAAGATCTGGCGATCCTTCAGTTAAAAAAAGCGGTAGAAGCGCATCCGACTTATGTCAAGGCGTATCAGCTTCTGACACTGCTCTATATACAGACGGAGCAGTATTCAAAAGCCAGGCAGGCAGTACGAATTGCACATAAGCTGGACAAGACAGATGAGATTACGCTTCAGTACATGCATGAACTGAATCAGGTAAGAAAGTCCAGAAATGTTAAGATTAAGGAAGAAGAAGGAAAGAAAAAGAATCCGCAGACTGTTACTTATAATATAGGTAATGAAACTATCATCCAGCCGGTGACATCCGGACTAAAGGAGAATGCGGGACTTCATTCTCTGATCAACATTGCTGTCGGAGTCCTGATGGGGGTTGCTGTGATGTGCTTCCTGGTCATGCCGGCGATCAATGCGTCCAGACAGGATAAGATCAATGAGCAGACGGTGAAGTTCAGTGACCAGATTGCGACACAGAAGGCGCAGATCAGTGCTTTGAAAAAAGAACTGGAGGAATACAGGTCAACCAGTGAGGAGACAGAAAGTGCACAGGCTACGGCTGCCTCAACGCAGGACAGTTATGAGATTGTCATAAACATCAGTGCACATTTTCAGGCCGGTGATATGAGTGATGAGGCAATGCTGGAAGAACTGTTGAAGGTAAATCCGGATTCTCTGGGAACCGTGGGAAGAGAAAAGTTTGAAAACATTACGGAAACATTGTATCCAAGAATGTGTACAAACCTGTATGCAACTTCCCAGAGTAATTTTGAAGTTGCCAATTATGAGACTGCTATTACAAACCTTGAGACCATTATGAAGATGGATGAAGGGTATAATGATGGTGCGGCAATGCTTTTGCTAGCGCAATCATATGAAAAGAGTGGCGATCAGGATCAGGCAAATATCAGATACCAGAAGATCATTGAGGAGTATCCGGATACCAAGGCAGCAGAGACCGCGCAGGAAGCACTGGATGCACAGAACAGTAAAGGCAAAAAAGATACAGAAGAATAAGAGATCAAACGTACGAAAGAAAAGGATATGCAGATGCATATCCTTTTTTCATTGCCATGCATCCTGGAAAGCTGCCGATGGCAGATCCTGTCGATGCAAGATTTTGAATGGAGGGGAAAGCATGAAATATCAGGTACAGGAAAATTGTCTGACCATATTTCTTCCGGGAGAGCTGGATCATCACAATGCGGAAGAAATCAGGAGGGAATCGGATCATCTGATCGAACACAATCATATTCGCTATGTCATCTTTGACTTTAAAGATACCGTATTCTGTGACAGCTCCGGAATCGGAGTGATCATGGGCCGTTATAAGCGTGTGTATATGTTGGGAGGAGAGGTGTGTGCAGTACACACCAGTGAAAGGATCCGGAAGATACTGAAGATGTCGGGAGTAACAAAAATAATGCATATATATGAGGAGGACAGGTAATATGGAAAATACGAATGAAATGCAGTTAATATTTGACAGCCGCTCATCCAATGAGTCATTTGCCAGGGTGGCTGTGGCAGCTTTTATGACAGCGCTGAATCCGACCGTGGAAGAAGTGTCTGATGTGAAGACTGCTGTATCAGAGGCGGTAACCAATGCGGTGATTCATGGATATGAAAATGAAGTAAAGAATATATACATACGCTGCCGGACAGAAGGAAAAACATTATATCTGGAGGTAGAAGATAAAGGAAAAGGGATCCAGGATGTCAAACAGGCAATGGAGCCGCTTTTTACAACAAAACCGGAACTTGACCGTTCCGGAATGGGATTTTCTTTCATGGAAGCATTTATGGATCATCTGGAAGTTATATCCGTACCCGGACAGGGAACTGTTGTAAAGATGCAGAAAACGATTGGAGAAGGACGAAAATTATGGACCACACACTCGCTTTGATACAGAGATCTCACAATGGGGATGAAGAAGCGAGAGCACAGCTGGTGGAAGAAAATACCGGACTGGTATGGTGTATTGTAAAAAGGTACTATAATCGGGGGGCGGAAGCGGATGACCTGTTTCAGATCGGCAGTATCGGACTGTTGAAAGCGATTGATAAATTCGATCTATCCTATGATGTGAAGTTTTCTACCTATGCGGTTCCAATGATTTCAGGTGAGATCAAAAGATTTCTGAGAGATGACGGAATGATCAAGGTAAGCAGATCATTAAAGGAACTCGCATACCGGGCATACGGCTGTGAGGCTGTGATGCAGGAAAAACTGGGAAGGGATCCGACGGTTACAGAGCTTGCAGAAGAGCTGGGCGTGGAAACGGAGGAACTTACCATGGCACTGGAGGCAAGTGGAGACATTGAGTCTCTGCATAAGCCGATCTATCAAAAGGAGGGGCAGGAAATTCGTCTGATGGACAAGCTTCCGCAGAAAAAAGAGGAAGAAGACAAGATACTGGACCATATGCTTTTGAAGCAGTTGCTTTCATATCTGGACAAAGAAGAAAGACAGCTGATCTATCTTCGGTATTTTGCGGATCAGACGCAGTCGCAAGTAGGAAAGCAGATGGGAATCTCACAGGTGCAGGTATCAAGAATGGAAAAGAAAATATTAAAAAATCTGCGGAAAATGGTATGAAGAGTATTTTAATGTAATATATAGACACATCAAATAAATGATGTAATATATAGAAAAACGTCTTTTGCAATCTTGTCTGGTGTTGGTTTTGTTGTCGTTTTTTGGATTTGCTGTTATCTATTTTGCACCTGGTGATATTTCGAGTCTGTATATTCAGCCGACCATGTCGGAGGAACAAATCGAGGCAGTAAGGGAAAAATGGGCCAGAGGTACTGCGGATAAAAAGATATTGAGAAAACATGTGTTGAAAAATACGTTGCTTCCGGTAATTACATTGGTGGGTATGAATTTGTCATCAGTAGTAGGAGGATCCTTTATTATTGAGACGGTATTTGGCTGGCCGGGAGTTGGTACATATGCTATGACAGCGATAAAGAACAGAGATTATCCGGCGATTATGGCTTATACGATGTTGATTGGTGCTGTATTGGTAGCCGGCAATTTGATTGCTGACTTGTTATATGCAGTTGTGGATCCACGGATCAGGCAGGGGATTTCAGCAGAACACTGGCTTGGAACAGATGAATACGGAAGAGATTATTTTACAAGAGCATTATATGGAGGACAGGTTTCGATAGTAGTTGGGTTGATGACAATGGTTGTAGCAATCGGTATTGGAACGTTGATTGGTACTTGCGTTGTTCTCCTGGCCAAGCGTGACACGTGTCACAAGAGCAGAGACAATGACATTAAAGCAGAGGGGCTTTGTCTGTGCGTCAAAGAATCTGGGAGCAAGTGACAGATACGTCATTTTTCATCACATTATTCCGAATATGGTTGGGCAGATTAGTGTGGCAGCAACTTTAGGAATTGCGCATGCAATTTTAACGGAGTCATTTTTAAGTTACATCGGTCTTGGCGTTCAGTTGCCGAGAGCATCATTTCATCCATATACACAGGCATTGCTATCAGCGGTTCCGATTCCTGATCCGGTCATATCAAAAGAGAAACAGAGAATCATTATGGGTGGAGATGTTCCAAGTCCCATTGATCCGCCTCAGGGATGCAGATTCTGCACAAGGTGTGAATATGCGGATGAGAAATGTAGAACACAAATGATGCAGTTGGTAGAAGTGTCAGACGGACATTTCGTGTCATGTGTAAAAGCTACCATGTAGATATATGTAGAGAAATAGAAAAATCAGGTCTGTAAACGGTATATATTATGAAAAGCAAGTGAATGATATCTGATAATCAGGATATCATTTGCCTGCTTTTTTATATTCAGTAAGGTGATGAGAAAATCTTCTGTTTTATTATATGTATAGTTTTTGGCGGAAGTATTCATACTAAGCAAAGAAAATAAAGATAACAAATACAATAAGATATTAGGATAAAGAAGGTGAGTGTATGGATGACGCGAGGAGAAAGCTTAGAATCTGTCTGTTATGTATCGTGACGGCAGCGGTGATCATAGGGGGGATTTATTACTTTGGAAGTCGGAAGGAGACGGATGATGTCCGGGAGGGAACACTCGTAAGGCAGGAGAGATTATGGCAGGAAGCAAAGATATCGTATATATAAAAGCAGACAGGAATATTGAAGTGACAAAATCAGACGTGACGTTGGGGGATGTGTTGCAGATGGAGTGCAGCAATCCGGCAGTTGTGCCCCGGTTAAGTACGGTGAAGTTGTTAAGGTTTCATCACACAGATCAGAAGATGCAGAACAGAGTTGCGGTATCGGTGTTGAAAGTAATTGAGAAGATACACAAAGAATATCCCGGAATCACGGTTGAAAATATGGGTGAGACGGATTTTATCGTCACCTATGAGGAGCAGCAGACAACGGGAGGGATGGTTCATTATCTGAAAACGGCGGCAGTAGTGCTGATCAGTTTCTTCGGAGCTGCGTTTTCGACGATGGCATTTAACAATGATGTGGATACTACAAAGATGTTTGCGCAGATATATGAGCAGCTGACCGGGCAGGTGTCGGATGGATTTACACTGCTGGAACTGACGTACTGTATAGGACTTACGATTGGAATTCTGGTATTCTTTGATCATTTTGGCAGGAGAAAGTGGACGGTAGATCCGACTCCGATGGAGGTTGAGATGCGGCTTTATGAAAATGATATTCAGACAACACTGATTGAAACCTATGCAAGAAAGGAGAAAGAGATCGATGTGGGCAGCAAAGATACTTTTAATCATTTTCGGACTTAGCGCCGGTGTAGCTGCCGCAGGAGGATTGTTTTCTTTTATTATAGGGTTGGGAGTGGTATCGGACTTTGCAGACAGAACGCATACAGGAGAGCATCTGATGTTATATGAGGACAGTATTGCGCTGGGAGGGATTCTGGGAACTATTTTTTCCATATATCAGATCAGCATACCGGGAGGTGTCTGGCTGGTACCGATGTTCGGAATCTTTGGGGGCCTGTTTGTCGGATGCTGGGCCATGGCGTTGGCAGAAGTCCTGAATTTGTTCCCGATCTTTATTCGACGAGTTCGTCTTTTGCGATGTATCCCATATATTATTCTGGGAATTGCATTGGGAAAGGGACTGGGGGCACTGGTGTTCTTTTTAAAACGATGGTAAGCATGATGGATGTGGCGAGTAAATAACATGGTGAGTAAACAACATGACGGGAGGTAGCATATATGGATAACAAACAACAGCAACAGGCTTATGAGAACTATGTAAAACAGAAAACACCGGTACACAGTCTCCCTGTGAATATGTCAAGGGCATTTGTGACAGGAGGAATCATCTGTACAATCGGACAGGTAATCCTGAATTACTGTGAATACATTGGGTTGGACAAGGATATCAGCGGAGGCTGGTGTTCCATGCTTCTGGTGTTAACGAGCGTGATTCTGACCGGATGCAACATATATCCCGGAATTGCGAAGTGGGGAGGAGCAGGTGCATTGGTTCCGATCACAGGATTTGCCAATTCAGTGGCTGCTCCGGCAATTGAGTATAAAAAGGAAGGTCAGGTCATGGGAATCGGATGCAAGATCTTTACGATTGCAGGACCGGTAATTCTGTATGGAATCTTTACCAGCTGGATTTTGGGGCTTGGGTACTGGGTTCTGAAATGTGTGGGAATTGTATGAGAATTATATGAGATTATATGAGAAGTGTGCAAAGAGACAGATCAGGTAAAGTAAAGGGGAGATATGATGATAACAGGTTTACAGAGTATCGCATTTGAACAGTCACCTTTTGTAGTCGGCAGTGCTTCTGTTGCCGGAAAAAAAGAGGGTGAAGGACCGCTGGGGAGGCTATTTGACATGGTGGAGCCAGAAGATCTTTTTGGTGAAAACACATGGGAGGAAGCTGAGAGTGCAATGCAGAAAGAAGCGTGTCTGCTGGCATTGGGAAAAACACATCTTCGACCGGAGGATATTCGGTTCCTGTTCGGAGGAGATCTGCTCAGGCAGGGAGTTGCCACATCTATGGGTGTGGAGGAACTGCATATTCCAATGTTCGGGTTATATGGAGCATGCTCTACCTCCGGGGAGGCTCTTGCCCTGGCGGCAATGAGTGTTGCGGCGGGCTATGGAGAATATATGCTGGCAGTTACTTCCAGTCATTTCGGAAGCGCAGAAAAGGAATTCCGCTTCCCGTTGGGATATGCCAATCAGAGACCGTTATCTGCACACTGGACTGTGACCGGAAGTGGTGCATTTATCGTGGGGCTGAAAAGGAGCCATGTACGGATTACGGGAGTGACGGTGGGAAAAATTGTGGATTATGGATTGAAGGATTCGCAGAATATGGGAGCATGTATGGCACCGGCGGCCTGTGATACGATCATACAGAATCTGAAAGATTTTGCAAGAGTCCCGGAAGATTATAATCGAATTGTTACGGGAGATCTGGGATATGTCGGGCAGAGTATATTGTTTGATCTGATGAGGGGAAAGGGGTATGATATCAAGAAAAATCATATGGACTGTGGAATGCTGATATTTGATCAGAATCTGCAGGATACGCATGCCGGAGGAAGTGGATGCGGCTGCGCGGCAGTTACATTGTCGTCCTACATCCTGCCAAAGATTGAACGGGGAGAATGGAAGAGAGTATTGTTCGTTCCGACAGGAGCCCTGATGTCTACGGTGAGCTACAATGAAGGGGCCAGTGTGCCGGGAATCGCGCATGGCATTGTATTGGAGCATTGTTAGCGAAGAGAACGGATATAGAATGTTTTTTTCATGATGTCAATAGATGAGAAAAGGAGGAAGCCTATGGATTATATCAATGCATTCTGGATAGGAGGTCTGATCTGTGCACTTTGCCAGATCCTTTTAGACCGGACAAAGCTGATGCCGGGAAGAGTTATGGTTCTGCTGGTCTGCAGTGGAGCTGTTCTTGGGGCATTGCAGATCTATCAGCCATTTCAGGAATATGCGGGAGCGGGAGCCAGCGTTCCGCTGCTGGGATTTGGCAACCTGTTGTGGAAAGGAGTCAAAGAAGCAGTGGATACACAGGGATTTATCGGTATCTTTATGGGTGGATTTAAGGCAAGTGCCGTTGGAATCTCGGCAGCATTGATATTTGGATATCTTGCCTCACTCGTATTTGAGCCGAAAATGAAAAAGTAAAAGGACTGCTACAACATCAGATGTATATCCCAGGATGAATCACTGGATGTTGTAACAGTCCCGTTGAATTTATATGTAATTTGTAATTACTGGAGCTTTTCTCCCGTCAGCATCTCGTAACTCTGAAGATATTTTTCAATTGTCTTCTGAACGATCTCATCCGGAAGTGTCCAGTCGTTGTCCGGATTCGCCTTCAGCCAGTCACGTGCGAACTGCTTGTCAAAAGATGGCTGTCCGTGTCCCGGTTCATATCCGTCTGCAGGCCAGAAACGGGAACTGTCCGGTGTCAGCATCTCATCACCGAGTACGATGTTGCCATCTTCGTCCAGACCAAATTCAAACTTGGTATCTGCAATGATGATGCCGCGGCTCAGTGCATAATCAGCACATTTCTTATAGAGCGCGATGGTGTAGTCGCGGAGTTTGGTAGCATATTCTTCGCCTTTTCCCGGGAAATACTTTTCCAGGTGAGCAATGCTCTGTTCATAAGAGATATTTTCATCGTGATCACCAATCTCAGCTTTGGTAGAAGGTGTGTAGATTGGTTCAGGAAGCTTGTCAGACTCTTTCAGACCTTCCGGAAGTGTGATACCGCATACGGTTCCGTTTTCTTTGTAGCTTGCCCAGCCGCTTCCGGTGATATAACCACGAACGATACATTCGATTGGCAGCATATTCAGTTTCTTGCACATCATGCTGTTGCCGTCGAACTGTGGCTGCTGGAAGAATTCCGGCATATCCTTTACATCAGCAGAGATCATGTGGTTTGGAAGGATATCTTTGGTCAGATCAAACCAGAACTTGGACATCTGAGTCAGAACCGTTCCTTTTTTTGTTACAACATTTTTCAGGATTACATCAAAACAGCTGATACGGTCAGTCGCAACCATAATCAGGCTGTCGCCGTTATCATAGATTTCACGGACTTTGCCTTCTTTTATTGGTTTCATCTCATATACCTCGCTATATTATAGTTTAAAATAGTCTATACGTAATAGCTAAACAGATTTTGCGGGAAAAAACAATACCATTTTGCAATTTTATGGGATTTTTTTGTATAAAATCAAAAACTTGTTAAGAAATTGTAAAAAGCAGTTGTTTTCTGTATAGGTAAATGGTATGTTAAAAATGTTGGATTAATATGTAGATTATTTAGGAGAGAGGAAATCATGAAATATGTAAATATAATTATTCCTTTTGTCGGAGGACTTGGAATGTTTATTTATGGCATGCAGATTATGGCGCAGGGCCTGGAGAATGCTGCCGGAAATCGAATGAAAACTTTGTTGGAAGTTCTGACAAAGAATAAGCTGATGGGAGTGCTTCTTGGAGCTGCGATTACAGCGGTTATTCAGAGTTCATCTGCGACTACTGTCATGGTTGTAGGTTTTGTAAATGCAGGAATCATGAATCTGACACAGGCGATGGGAGTTATCATGGGAGCCAACGTAGGTACGACCGTGACAGGATGGCTGGTATCTTCCGTGGAGTGGGCCAAGTTCTTAAGTCCGTCTACGCTTGCACCGATTGCAGTCATGCTTGGTGTGATCATCATGCTGACCGGGAAAAGGAGGTCTGCAAAGGATATCTCCAGCATTGTCGTGGGCTTCGGTCTTCTGTTTATCGGTATTACGACCATGTCTTCCTCGGTGGCGCCACTGAAAGAGGTACCGGCTTTCTGTAATCTGTTTGTAACATTGGGACATAGTCCACTTCTGGGAATCCTGACCGGTGCAGTTGTAACGGGTATTATTCAGAGCTCATCCGCTTCGGTTGGTATCCTGCAGAGTCTTGCGGCAGCGGGCCTGATTCCGTTCCGTGCAGCAATCTATATTATCATGGGACAGAACATCGGTACCTGTGTGACTGCTATCATGTCAAGTCTTGGAGCTAAGAAGAATGCAAAGACGGCAGCACTGATGCATCTGCTGTTCAACGTAATCGGCACGGTGATATTCAGCGTAATTGCGATTGTGTACTTTGAACTGATCAATACGGCAGCTGGTTTGGGTAATATCACGCAGACACAGATCAGTACCGTTCATACCATATTTAATATCGGAACCACCGTCCTTCTGTTCCCTGTATCGAACTGGATCGTGAAGCTGGCGAAGAAGATCGGACGTGTGGATGAGGCCGAACAGGATAGAGGAGTCGTACTTCTTGATGACCGTATCCTTCAGACACCAGGTATCGCACTTCAGTCTACGATCAAAGAACTGATTCGTATGGGAGAAATCGTAAAAGAATCTCTGGAAGTCGCAAGAACCGTATTATTTACATTAAAAGAAGAGGATATTCAGTTCCTGAAAGATGAAGAAAGTACCGTAGATAATCTGAGCGCCGGAATCACCGAGTATGCAATTAAGCTTAGCTCATTGCAGATCAGTGAAAAAGAACATCAGGAAGTATCACACATTCTGCAGCTTGTATCTGATATCGAGCGTATCAGCGACTACTGTGAAAACATATCCGAATTTGCAGAGACTTTGTACGAGAAAAAAGTCGGTTTCTCAGAAATTGGAAAGGAACAGCTGCAGGGGATGCTGGATATCTGTATCGACAGTTATGTATATGCATTAGAATCTTATGAAAAGCAGAGCAAAGAGATCGCACTGAAAGTAATCGAAAAAGAAACCCAGGCTGACGATCTGGAGATTACACTCAGAAGCAAACATATCAAACGACTGGCAAACAACCAGTGCAACACAGAAGCAGGAATCGTATTCCTCGACACACTGGTATGTCTGGAACGTATCTCCGACCACGCGAGAAACATCGCCGAAGAAGTGCTGGAGAAGCAACAATAATAATTTGGGACGGGGAATTTTTAAAAATTCCCCGTCCCAAATTATTAAAACCCCTGTCCCTTTTTGCCGATTTTTATGGCTAAAAAGGGATTTATCCACGAAGGAAGTGGAATTCCCCTAAATTATATGTGGGAAACTATGGGATAAGTTGGAGGATTATATGAGGAAAAAGATTAAGTATCTTATAGGGTTGTTTTTATTAATGTTCTGTCTTTTGGCAGGCTGTGGAAACCAGAATGTGGAGACGGACGATACATCTTCCGGGCAACAGGAAACGAGCCAGGAGGCGCAGCAGGAGCCGGAAGGGCTGGTTGAGGAATCCGGCGAGTATACGTCTAAGGAAGAAGTGGCGGCGTATCTGAATGAATTTGGACATCTGCCGGAGAATTATATTACGAAGAAGGAAGCACAGTCCCTTGGCTGGAACAGTAAAGAGGGCAATCTGGATGAGGTTGCACCGGGCAAAAGTATCGGCGGTGATTATTTTGGTAATTACGAGGGAGCTCTTCCGGAAGCGGATGGACGGACTTACCATGAATGTGATATTGATTATGAAGGGGGGCGCCGGAACGCGAAGAGGATTGTGTATTCAGATGATGGCCTGATCTATTATACGGAAGATCATTATGAAACTTTTGAATTGTTATATGGTGAGGAATAAGAAGATGAGAGTGATACTGGACGCAGGCAGGATGGAAAACAGAGAGGATACATTTGCATATCTGAAGGAACAGTTTCAGCTGCCGGAATACTTTGGCAATAATCTGGATGCGCTGTATGACTGCCTGACAGAGCTTACGGATACGGTAGTTGTGATTGAACATGAAGATCAGGCGGGGGCGTGGTATAAGAAAGTTGAGAGAGTTCTTGCGGATGCATGTCGGGAAAATCCAGGATTAAAATGTGAAGGTTATGCATAAGGAATAGAGAATAAGAAAAATATACATTAAAACAGAGTCGATGGTTTTCAAAAGAGAGGTCATCGGCTCTATTTTAATTGGAATTGTGAAGGAAAAACATGTTGACAAAACGGGACCACATTCTTATAATACACACGCTTAAAGCAAAACAACGAACGGTTAACCAGATTGTTAATTAGTGGAAGGAGAAAAAGTGTGATATTAGATATATTTCGGGAGAAGAATACGGAAATTGTATTTTCTGTTCTTCCGTCCTGGGAAATGTTTTTTTCCATGCATGTACTGTCGAATCCGGAGCACCATGCCTCCAGAAAAAAATGGGCGGAATCAAAAGAAAAGTCGTCTCCGGAGCTGATCGGGCGAATCAGGGAGCTGGACGAGATTACGAATACCTGGACCATCATTATTGATTCTGACAGATGGAGCGAGATCCGTCAGATGGAGATCGTAGAGATGTTATCTTATTTCCGGAAAATGACGATCTATCTTATTATCGTGAAATTTTCCGAAGAGAAGAAGCAATCTTGCGAGCATACCTTGGACGTATCCTTAAGAAAGAACGGGAAAAATGTGAAAATGAAGGATTGTGGGAATGGTGTAAAAAGATTCATCCGAGGCTTTGTGTGGAACAGGATACGGTCACATATCTGAAGAACAGAGAATATCGCTATCTGAAAGAAGATATCCATTCAATATTCATAACAGCCAGCACTTTTGTGGCACCACATCTGTGGTTATATCACAATCCAAATGAATTAGAGATTGTGAAAGGAGTGATCGTCGAGCAGTCGGAATACAGGATTCCCAAAGATTTCGTGTGGATATTCAAGACTCTGGGAGACGGCACGAGGCTTCAGATCATCCGACATCTGATGGATGGAATCTGTACGACCAGGGATCTGGCCTGTGAGATGGGAATCAGCGAAGCAGCCGTTTCAAAGCACCTAAAGATCATGAAAGCCGCGGGGCTTGTCCGCAAATCCAAACAGGGATTTTACATGAAATATGAATTCGTAACAGAGATGATTGATTATATTCCATATGCATTTTATGAAACGATGCTGCAATAGAAAGATATGTGGAGAAAGGAGTATGAAGAAGAATGTGGAGGATCATTTTTTCTATCTATCGGAAAAACAGGACAGGTATTATGCGAGCAGTTCCATGGTCCTTTATGGTATCCAGAATCGTGACCGGGGTAACACAGATCATAGTTCCATATTTTTTATATCATTATCTGGCCAGGGAAAGCCTGGGCAGTGAGTTCGCAGGATATACGGACGGAGCGGACTATATGACCTATATCGTATTGGGATCTGCACTAAATGTTCTGGCTGTTGCAACGCTGATGAATATTGGGCGTGTGCTGATCAGTGAACTGCGGGAAGGAACGCTGGAGCCACTTCTGTTATCTCCGGCTCCCCGGAGTCATTATTTCGTGGGATGTCTGCTGGAACAGACAACACGGGCGCTGTTAGAGTTCGGAGCTGTGTTGGCGGTGGGAGCTGTTCTGGGAGCAAATGTAAAATCTATGCTCTCATTTCGTGCAATATCGGTAATCCTATTGGCGGTATTTGGCTTTTTCTGTAAGGGAATCCTGTTGTCTTCAGTCATGCTGTATACAAGGGATACTTATCTGACACAGAATACTTTATTTGTAACCATGAGTCTGACCTGTGGAATTACCTATCCGATTCAGTATCTTCCGGGGTGGGTGCGGAAATTTGCTCAGATTTTTCCACTGACGCCGGCAGTGACATTGTTCTGAAACGTGGTGATTGGGCGCCAGAATCTGTCAGCGAACGGATCATTGATCCTGCAGGTACTTGTGTTATCCGGTGTTTATCTGATGGTAGGGGCAGTCTGGTATATGCACATGGAACGTAAATTAGTAGAAAGCGTATTTTGGTAAATATATGGGTAAATGAGGAGAAAGCAGGATGTATTTTGAAAATGAAGAACTCAAAAGAGCAGAAAATAATCATAAGATAAAAGCAGTACATTTGTGCAAGGATTATGTTTTAAAAGAAAAAAAGAGTATGTTTGGATCAAAGCGAAAAAGGGTCATTCATGCTGTAAAAGACATTTCACTGGAGATTCCCCAGGGAAATATCATAGGTGTGCTGGGAATCAACGGCGCCGGAAAGACCACAACGATACGCATGCTTGCCTCTGTGATCAAGCCGTCTTCCGGGAGTCTGATGATGAATGGTGTAGATGCCATAAAAAATCATCTGTGGGTGAAAGAGCGGATTAATATGATATCAGGCGGAGAGAGAAATCTGTACTGGAGACTGACGGCAAAAGAAAATCTCAGGTACTTTGGAAGTCTGTATGGATTAAGCGGAGCACTGTTACATGACAGAATAGACCGTTTGCTGAAGATTGTAGGTCTGGAAGAAGCTGCAGATATACCCGTAGAACGGTATTCGAAGGGTATGAAACAGTGACTTCAGATTGCAAGAGGACTGATCAACGACCCGGATTATATATTTCTGGATGAACCGACACTTGGATTAGATATTATGATTGCGAAAGAAATCCGGCAGCTGAACATGAAATTAGCCAGAAAAGACAAGAAAGAAGTACTGCTCACGACACACTACATCAGTGAGGCAGAGGAACTCTGTGATTATATCTATGTCTTGGATTAGGGAGAGATGATTGCCCGGGGAACGAAGGAAGAATTAAAGAAGTATCTGTCTGTAGATAGGGATGGACAGGAACCGGGGCTGGAAGAAGTACTGATGAAAATTATCAATCAGGCGATGAATTATGGAAAGGCGTTGGGGGCGCTCATACAGGAAGTCTGGATGTTCTGTTGCTTTTGCGTATTTATATTGATTGATACCGGTACGCTTAAGCTTCAGAATATCTTCCTGTTACCGCTGGTATTTTTTTTGCTGATCATCTCATCCACAATATGGGGAGGAATGCTGAATGCCATATTCTTGTTCTCAAGAGATGCGTCTATTGTCATGAATCTGCTGGATACTCCGATGACATTATTTTCCGGCAGCAGGATACCAGTCAGCTGTTTTCCATGGTGGGCGAAGCTGATATCCTGTGTATTTCCGCTAACCTATTGTCTTAACATCATCCGGTTTGTATTTCATATCCGGGAAGAGGGGAAGGGCTGGATCGCGGATCTGGCCGGATTAATACTCTGCCTGTGTATCATGATCGCATTTACCGTTTTTCTGGTACGAAAGGCAGAGGAGCATAATCGAGAAACCGGTGAACTGCAATTTTATTAATTGCAACACTCCGTTCAGTCACTGAGAAAATGTATGATTTTGTCCCAATAGTTATCCAGTACATCTGTGTCGGAGCTGAATATTTCATGTCTGGTATCCGGCATACGAATGCATTGAGCAAAGGGAACCGTGTCCGTGCCGATCAGGACCGGTTTGTTTTGCCTGTTCAATTTGGCGATGAATCGCTGTTGTTCTTTTTCAGATACGAAAGCATCCTGCTCTGCCTGAAAGAGCAGAACAGGTGAGTGTATCTGTTTCCATGCCTTTGCCTGAAGAAAATGATTCAGCCGCATGGCCTCATGCAGCCATCCGAAGGAAGCTGCACTCGTATGGAACAAAGGCTCCTGCGCTTTGATGTCATTATAATAGGAGAATCTGGCTTCTGACTGGGAAGCACTGTCTTCAAAAGCTTCTTTTCCCTGATACGGACGCTGTCCGAGCACATAAGCTTCTGACTTTCCGATCCTGCAGCATACAGAAGCGATCAGACCCGCCACAGCCCAGGGAACATTCCCTGTAGAGGGGCGGATCATAGGCGAGGACAGAATGACTCTGTGAAAATCCTGAGGATTGTATGCTGCCGCTGCGGCTGCAACGCCTCCGCCCATAGAATGACCATACAGATTGGCAGAAAGATCCGGATGTGCTTTTTTGGCATATTCGGCTGTATACAACAGATCCTGCACATATCGTTCGTAGCGGTCGATATGTACCAGAGAAGGATCTTTCACCAACCGGTAACTTCTCCCATGTCCGCAATGGTCGATGATGTAGGTATGATATCCTGCATTGACAAAATAATAGGCCATCTCCAGATATTTTTCTGCTGTTTCTGTAAAACCATGTGAGATCAGAATGATTCCGGCAGGGGAATCCGCCAGATATCTGACGCCATATAGTTTCTTTTCAGGTTCCCGTTCCAGACAGAATGTTTCCATCCGCTGTGTTAGATAAGGTATTACGAGATGATCCATCTGTTCCTGATACCGGGTGTCTGACAATATCATTGAATGTTTCATATGATTACTCCTGAATCTTATCTAATATTTTTCGTTCGTTATAGAACAGGAAGATGAATCCGCCGATAAAGCAAAGTGCCGCCGCCAGAAGAGCTGCGATGCGGTATCCCATTCCGGTACCGGAGCCGATTGTGGAGACTGCGGTAAACAGGAGCATTGCAAGGCTCTGTCCAAGCTTGAACGCAAAGGTTCTGGCAGCATAAAACATACCTTCCCGATTGTTTCCGGTATCGATGGCATCACTCTGGGCAACGTCTGCAACCACTGCCTGAGGGAGAATACCAAAAATTGCCATAGGGAGAGCAGCCACGACGGTAAGGATCATGCCCTGAACCACGGGTGGAATTCCGGGAATGCTGCCGAGGAATCCGGAATAAAAGTAAGCCGCACAGAAGATTGCAAAAGCAAAGAGAATCAGGTTCTTCTTTCCGATCTTTGGCGCCAGTTTGTTGATCGGAACATAAAAGATCAAAGACAGTGCGGTCATGCCGATAAAATATATGGTAGTCATACTTTCGGACAGTTTCAGCAGACTGGTGACAAAGAACGGAAGTCCGGTCTGAAACATCGTAATCGCGATCCAGTAGAAGATATCTGATCCGACGAATTTGCGAAATTCTCCATTCTTAAATGTAGACACCAGAGAACGGAATGCAGAATCCTGGGTAGGAATCGTGTTTACATAATCTTTTTCCCGGATCGTCAGAACCGGAACCAGCATGCAGAAGAATGCAATGGCGGCAATGATCGTAAATGTGATCCGGATTGCATTGATTCTTCCAAAAGCGGGGATAAAAAGCCCCCAGATGAACGGCGCCAGATATGCAACGGCGGTTCCCGCGATAAAAGTAAACGAAATCACTGTGGAAATATTCAGCCTTTCCTGCTGTGTATGTCCTAATTCCGGAATTAACGCATTGTAAGGTGTACAGTAGGCTGTAATAGAGAGGTAGTACAGCATGACCATCACAAAGAGGAATGCTGCATTGATCCAGCTCACTTTTGATACCGGAGACCAGAAGACAAGAACGGTCGATAAGGCGAGCGGAAGAGCGGCAAACTTCAGGAACGGCATACGGCGTCCGTTTTTCGAAGTGCATCGATCCGATAAAGATGCGATCATAGGGTCGGTGAAAGCATCGAATACACGACCAAAGGCAGTAATTGCCCCAATGACGGTAACGATTCCGAGAATCACCAGTCCCTGAGGGATCAATAAAGTCTGCCCCTGTGACATGGCAGCTTCATCCGGTTGATAAAAATAGACCAGCCAGTTCGAAATAATGCCGGACAGCATGGACCAGCCAAACTGACCGACTGCAAAACACCAGATTTTTGCTGTTGATAAATTTTTCATTCGTATTAACCCCCAACATGTAAGTTTTCTTTTATTATAACATTGGAAAGAGATGTTGGGGGAAAGAAAGTATCAAAAGGATTTATCGATATTTTGCAGCAGTTCTTTCCGGAAACCAAGAAGTAGTTCTGTTCGCAATTTTCACCAGAGTCAACATCACCGGAACCTCTGTCAGTACACCTACTGTAGTGGCAAGTGCAGCAGGGCTGGTTGTGCCAAACAATGCAACAGCGACTGCGACCGCCAGCTCGAAGAAATTGGAAGCACCAATCATTCCGGCAGGAGCTGCTGTATTATGGGGCAATTTCAGTAACCTGCAGGTTCCATAAGCAATGAAGAAGAAAATTTATGGGTAAATATCTTTTCAAAATAATCAGCCCCTTTGTGTTTGATTACCAGGATACGGGTCAGGATACCTCCGGCCAGCGGAATGACCACAAACAATATAACGCTGAGAATTAATGTATCAAAAGGAACCATTACATTTGATACACCTAACAGGAACTTTACGATCGGTACAAAAGCAATCAGAATAATCAGGTCATTTGTTGCCACCTGAACAACGGTATAAGCCGGATTGCCATGTGTCAGCGTACTCCATACAAAGACCATGGCAGTACAGGGGGCTGCTCCGAGCAAAACGGCTCCCGCCAGATATTCCGTTGCCAGTTCTGGCGTGATCAGTCCTTTAAAAATTACAAAAAAGAACAGAGATGCGATTCCATACATGGTAAATGGCTTTATCAGCCAGTTGACGATCCATGTGACAAACAGGCCTTTGGGATTCTTGCCGACATTCCGTATACTCTGAAAGTCTACCTTCAGCATCATAGGATAGATCATAATCCAGATGAGTACAGCCATCGGGATGGAGATCCGGGCGTATTCCAATCTGCTCAAAAGTGCAGGCAGTGCGGGAGCAAAATGTCCTGACAGGACACCTGCGATCATGCAAAGAAACACCCATACTGTCAGGTATCGCTGGAAAAAATTAATTCCTGTATTTTTTTCTTCTTTTTTCATAAGTTTATACCTCATCATATTGAAATATAGAAATTATTCTATTTAAAAATCATATAAAAACCAATGCAAAACCTTACAGGAAAAATCACATTGGCATCAATGGCAATCACAGGAAATACCAGGATGGCATATACAGTCATCCTTGTCAGAAATAATGTATCCAAGACTCTGGTAAAAAGAATCCAACTGTTCCTGGTTCAGGGAGTAGTAGGTATTCTTCCCTTCTCTACGATCAATTACAATATTTGCTTCGATTAATACTTTCATATCGTGAGATAAGGTAGGCTGAGTGATATGAAATTCTTCAAGGATCCTGCAGGCACATAGTTCTCCACAGGAAAGCATATCAAATTGAAAAAAATCTATATGTTTGTTGAAAAGCAGTGGAGCATTTTATTGCATTTTTATAT
>NZ_JAFBIZ010000059.1 GCF_021531995.1 Faecalicatena contorta | reverse complement strand
CTCTTATACTATAATTATCAAAGAAATACAAAAGACGCTATCTAGTATTTATATACTATTTGAATAAACTTTTTCATAATACATGCCGGGAACTGATAGAACAGTTACCCGGCATCCTCCCTTTTACGGCGCTTTTTCTGATGCCAGATTCCCAGTATCACAAGCGGAATTACAACCAACATGCCTCCTGTCATAATTCCCCTGTATGTATTGCTTTCAGTTTCTTTCTTCTCTTCTGTCGGTTCTGCTTTTTCTTCCTTTAGAATCTTTGTTCTAATCGGCCATGTTAACTTCTGCAGCATTGTTTTCTCCGGGATTACCTGAAAGCCGATTCTTGTGGTCTTCTGATTTCCGGCCATATCAACTGCTTTAACTTCTATCTCATAGTTTTTCACTTCTTTGACATGGAACTGACAGATTCCGTTATTTTGGCGGATTTTCTGTGGTTCTCCGTTCATCCTTACTTCTTCGATTCTGTCTGCTTTATCTGCTGTATATATTCGAAATATTATTTCTTTTTCATAAGATTCTCCGTCTTCTACATTCTCAAAACATAATTTTGGTGCAGTACGGTCGATCACAAATCCCGCTTTCGCTTCTCCGACATTCCCGGCTGAATCAACTGCTTTTACAGTCAGAATATGCCTGCCCTCTTTCACAATGGTCTCTCCCATATGATAACTCTCACCATCCAGCTGGATCGTGTGGCTAAAACTGGTATAATCCTGGATCCAGTCTTCTGTCTGATATTCCCAGCAAAACTTCTTCAGATATTTTCCATCCAGTTGATCGATATATCGAATCACGGGGTTCTCCTTATCAATAATCACCTGAGCAGAAGCACCATCCTCATAGCCGGCATAATCCATTACACTCAGGTTCATTCGATACGTCCCGTTCTCGCTCAGGATCTGTTCAGCTCTTTTCCCCTTTTCGGTCTCTTCCCATACCTGTACCGGGATCTCTGTTATATCCCCATCTGTATGTTCCCATGTCGTACTCGCTTCCAGATTTCTTATCAGATTCTCTTCTGTCACTTGATATGCAAACCGAACCGGCTCGCTTGTAATCTTATAGTTTGAGACACCTTCAAGATCTGCTGTCGGCGGACTCTGGTCAATATATACTTCACAGTACGCCTCGGTGTCATTGCCCGCATAGTCCGATGCCGTAACTCTTACACACACGCGTTTTCCATTTACAGACGCTGCAGAAATCGGAAAAACAGCTGTTTTTTCTGTACTTTTCCCAATAAACTGATTTTCTGCATAACATACGATCTCCGCAATCTGACTTTCTTCCTCTCCTTCTTTTGCGGATACACGAAGCAGCATTTCTTTCTGATACCACGCATCATACCCATGTGGGGTCTGAAGACTGAGCTCCGGCTTTTTTGTATCTATCATGATGATTCTTTCACTGGAATATTCCTCAATAACCCTTCCTTCTTCATCGTCCATCCAGACACACAGGCTGTTTCTGCCATCCGAGAAGTCATCTCCTGCCAGTATCACTTCCTCCCCCTTCATTTTTATCAGTCCTTCGGTTATATGACCATTCGGATTACTAAGGCAATAGCGCGTAGCACCTTTACTACTGATATGTCTGATTTTTATCTCCGGTCTTGATATATAATATCCATTTTTTCCGTTTGCTTCCGGAATCTGCATCTGATAGCACTCTAGTTTCTCTTCCTGTTCTTCTTCGTGCTCTTCTTCTTCCTTTTCGTCTTTCTCCTCTCCTTTTTCCGGCCTTGTGCCCGACTCTGTATCCTGTTCTTCTTTGGCATCCACATCAGCCACTGCCAAATCACTATTCTGTGCATATGATATCTTCGTACCTTTTGAATATTGTACAAAAAGAATTCCCAATATAATGATCAATGCTACTATTCTTTTTATCTTCCAACCCATATAGTATCTCCTTCCACCTGTATCTCATATTCTCTTTGCAATTTTACAAATTCCCCCGATTCGAGAATCTCCGGATCCTGACCGGCATACACCTGAATTGTCTGTGCACAGACATCTCGTCCAATGTTTCCATCTGCACATAGCAGCCGTATATGCAGAAGTTTCAGTTCTGTCGAATCATTCAACTCCTTCACTCCCCTGGAGCAGACATCCAGTGCCTGATCTATACTCCCGCATTCCTCATACAACATAACTGCCCGTTTATACAGACCTTCCCTTTTTTCTGTCTGTGTTTCTTTCTCTAGAACGTCCATACAGAATTCTGCCGCTTCTTCTGCCTGCTCCAGTGTCTCGTAAGCTGTAATCATAACTTCCTTCACTTCTGCAATATCATTCTCTTTTGCTTCATCAGACTGCAGGAATCTGTTTCCAAGCCGAATCACATGAGACGCAGCTGTTTCAGTATTGATCATCTGATAGCCACGGACCAGACATTGCAGGTATCGATATTCTTCTTTTTCCGGCATATTATTTTCCAGATGTTCCAGATGCTCCAGATAACGTTCTTCGTTTTTCGAGATGTTCTTCCCGGAAAACCACAAAACAATTGCTTCCATGTCCTTCGCAGCCAAACTTGCTTTTTTTACTTTTTTCAGGTATTCCAGTGATTTTTCATAATCCCTGACATCAAGAAAATAAGCAATTGCCAGATCCATATAAGCTTTCTCTGCATCTGTGCCATTTTCTGCAACAGGAGCCGCGTTTTCTCCGGTATCTTCTTTCATTTCTGCCTTTTTTTCTGTTGTCAGAGAGGGCTTTTCTGACGAATGATCTATAGTAACGGCTTCTTTTCCCAAGACCGCAACCAGTAAGATTCCGACTCCTGCCAGTAACTTCCATCTGATCTTTATCTTTTCTTTTTTCACTTTATATTCTGGAATTTGTTGACGAATTTCCGATACATTCTGATACGATTTTTTTGACTGCCACCTCAGGCATCTAGATATCACTCTTTGAATTTTTATTTCTTCCCGCCTGCAAAGCTTTACATCCGGCACAGTATGTGCCAGAAGATATTGCAGCGTTTTTCCAAGTCCATATATGTCCAGTTGTATACTGGCATTCTGGTAATACCGTTCTTCCTCCGGAAGAAAATATTCCCGGACTTCACGCTTTCTCATCCGGCGAAGCATCTCCTGATTCGTTCCGGACTCTACATCCATAAAATATATTTTTCTTTCTTTTGATACGATTACACTGTAGGGATTCACATACTTATAACACGGATTCCCCCGACATCTGTGAATCAGTTCCAACTGCCTGGTAATCTCCTGCATCCACAGAAATAACTGTCTTTTATCCACACCAGGACTCTGCCTTAGATATTGTACCAGTGTCATTCCATAGACATGCTCAGAACTCACATAACAGATCTGTCCATGTTCAATCAGACGAAGTACATCGTATCCTTCTTTTTCTGGTGCCACACATCACCACCTCTTTTTCTCAGGGAATTCAACCAGATTGATTCATTGACAATCCTCAGATTAACAGATTAATAAATTTTGATTCATTTAGAAATATAGAATAATCATATATTACTAGATTCTTTATAAAAAAACAAGTCCTTTTTACAGTTTTTTAAAAAAATGTGCTGTCCACTATATTGCAGACAGCACATGTGTATTATTTTCTGTGGCTAAGTTCCTTTGGTGTATACAGATGTCTTGGAATACCATCTACCATAACCGGTGAAACATCACCCTGAATCAATGGTCTTACATAAGAAATAAACTCATTCGTTACATAAGTTCCTTCCTCATTTACCCAGTTTCTCGGTACAAGCTTTTCATCGTTGGCAATCTTATGAACATCCTTGACCTCAGTTCCACACTGATATGGATCATCAGACAATCTCTGAAGAACTACCATCTTTCCTGAATCACCTTCATCAGCAGCTTTGACAGCAGCACCGCCTACCTGATAAGCTTCCAGTATATCTACACGAGATGCAGCATGTGATGCAGAACGCTGAAGTGTACTGAGCTCGATTGCACGTGTCTTACATCCAATCTCGCCGGCAACAAAGCTTGACAGATAAGATGCAGTTCCTGACAGCTGTTTGTGTCCAAAAGCATCTACAAAATCAATGCTGTTTCCAAGTTCGCATACGTATGTGCCGTCTTCTGTACGGATACCTTCAGATACTGCAACAACGATAGAAGTCTTTTCTTCGAGAAGTTCTTTAATCTTAGCACTGAACTTCTGCAGATCGAACGGAATCTCCGGAAGATAGATCAGATCCGGACCTTCACAATCCTCTCCCTTAGATAATGCAGCGGAACCTGTCAGCCATCCTGCATTACGTCCCATGATCTCTACAATTGTAACAACTCCTTTTGCATATTCCAGACAAAAGCTGTCACGAATAATCTCTTTCATCGAGGTACCGATATATTTTGCAGCACTTCCATATCCTGGTGTATGGTCTGTCAGTGCAAGGTCATTATCGATCGTCTTCGGACATCCTACAAATCTGGTCGGATGACCTGTAATGATTGCATAGTCGGATAATTTCTTAATGGTATCCATGGAATCATTTCCGCCGATATAGATAAACGCTTCAATCTCAAGCTTATCAAGAATAGAAAAGATCTTATCATATACTTCTCTGTTCTCATGAATTTCCGGCAGTTTAAAACGACAGGATCCCAGGAATGCTGCAGGCGTTCTTTTCAGAAGTTCTGCATCCAGTTCTGTTTTAATGTGCTCTGAAAGGTCAATATATTTTTCCTCTAATAACCCCTGAATTCCATGAAGCATACCATATACTTTATTGGCTCCACGATCTTTTGCTGTACGATAAACACCTGCAAGGCTGGCATTAATCGCAGCTGTTGGTCCCCCAGATTGTCCTACAATAACATTTTTTTTCATTTTTTTCTTCCTTCCTTCCAAAATTGCTCTCGATATGTACTATATTAGTACATATTGATAGAAAAGTCCAGAAAAACCGTCGATTATCTATGCATATTTACCGTTTCCTGCGCATAAGCATAACCTTTCATGCATCGATTTCCCGTGACATCCATAACCTCTCCGTCTTCTGTATACACTTCCATCCGGCATTCATTGGAACACCCCTGGCAGGTTATTTTTTCTTGTTCCATGACTGATTTCCTCCCGCCATATCTCTAATCTTCTTTTGCCCAGTCAAATGCGTATCTGACCGCTTTATTCCAGCCTTTGATCTTTTTCTTTCTTTCCGTCTCTTCAATCTTCGGTTCAAAGATCTGATCAATGGCCCAATTTCTGATAACTTCTTCTTTGTCTTTCCAATAGCCGACTGCAAGCCCCGCCAGATAAGCCGCTCCCATCGCCGTTGTCTCGATGCATTTCGGTCGTTTGACCGGTGCTCCGATTAGATCCGTCTGTGTCTGCATCAGGAAATCATTGGCACTTGCCCCTCCGTCAACCTTTAAGGCGCTGAGAGATATTCCGGAATCTGCTTCCATAGCCTGCAATACATCATTGACCTGATATGCAAGTGACTCAAGCGTTGCGCGAATGATATGATATTTATTAACTCCACGCGTAATTCCAACGATCGTTCCCCGCGCATACTGATCCCAGTGCGGTGCTCCAAGTCCGGTAAATGCAGGCACTACATAACATCCATTGGTATCTTTCACTTTGTTGGCCATATACTCTGAATCTGCCGCTGAATCAATCAGTTTCATCTCATCTCTCAGCCACTGAATCGCTGCTCCTGCAACAAAAATAGATCCTTCCAGTGCATAATTCACTTTTCCGTCCATTCCCCAGGCAATCGTTGTCACAAGGCCATTCTCCGAATATACCGGCTTCTCCCCGGTATTCATCAGCAGAAAGCATCCTGTTCCATAGGTATTTTTCGCCTCTCCCGCCTGGAAACAGGTCTGTCCAAACAGGGCTGCCTGCTGATCTCCTGCAGCTCCCGCAATTGGAATCGCACCGCCAAAGTAAGTCGGAACCGTCTCTGCATATACACAACTTGACGGCATGGGCTCAGGAAGCATGGACCTTGGGATATCCAGAAGCTTCAGGATCTCTTCATCCCACTCCAGTGTATTAATATTAAATAACATGGTCCTTGACGCATTGGAATAATCCGTCACATGTGCTCTTCCTCCGGTCAGTTTCCAGATCAGCCACGTCTCCACCGTTCCGAAAAGCAGTTCCCCACGCTCTGCTTTTTCTCTGGCACCGTCTACATGTTCCAGAATCCAGCGGATCTTGGTTGCGGAAAAATACGCGTCAATGATCAGCCCTGTCTTCTTACGGATCATATCCGTAAGTCCCTGTTCTTTCAGACTGTCACAATACTCCGCAGTTCTTCTGCACTGCCATACGATTGCGTGACAGACCGGCTCTCCCGTCTTTTTATCCCAGACGATCACCGTCTCCCTCTGATTGGTGATTCCGATTGCCGCGATATCCTTTGCCGTCGCCCCAATCTTACTCATTGCCTCTACCGCCACTCCAAGCTGCGTCGACCAGATCTCATCGGCATCATGCTCTACCCATCCCGGTTTCGGAAAATACTGTGTAAATTCCTTCTGCGCAACGCTGCATATCTCCCCTTTTTCATTAAACAGAATACAACGATTACTTGTGGTCCCTGCATCCAGTGCCATTACATATTTTGCCATACCATTCACCTCTTTTTATTAATAAAGCAGGACACGTGCCTCATAAGGTCTGAGGATTCCTTTCTTATGCTGATTATAATTCGATATCAGCTCTTTTCCCTGCTCACAAGATTCGAACAGATCACAAGCGACTTCCTGATCAGTAAAATTGCACGCAACGATCATCCTTTCATCCCCCAGGATTCTCGCGTATGCATAGATTTTTTCGCTGTCATCCATCAGACTTTCAAATCTTCCATTTACAATTATCTCATATTCTTTACGAAGTGCAATCAGTTTTTTATAATAATGGAACACGCTGTTCGGATCTTTTCTCTCATCCTCCGCATTGATCATCAAGTAATTTGGATTGACCTTAAGCCACGGAGTTCCCGTCGTAAATCCGGCATTTTCCGTCTTATCCCACTGCATCGGAGTTCTTGCATTGTCACGGCCGATATTCTTGATACACTCCATCATCTCTTCTTCTGTAATCAGCCCGTTTTCTGTCAGTTCATGATAAGCATTGATGGTCTCAATATCGCGGTAATCTTCCAGATTATCATAGTAAGCATTCGTCATACCAAGCTCTTCTCCCTGGAATACATAGGGCGTTCCCTTCATCATGTGCAGGCAGGTTGCAAGCATCTTTGCAGACACAACGCGATACATTGGGCTGTCATTTCCAAACCTTGACACTGCCCTTGGCTGGTCATGATTATCCCAGTACAGACTGTTCCATGCTTTCCCCTCAAACTGTGTCTGCCACTTGTTAAGCGTCTGTTTCAGTTCTTTCAGCGGGACTTTTTTATTCGTCCATTTTCCAACCAGAGTCTCACCCAGAGATACATGTTCAAAATGAAAGACCATATTCAGTTCTCCGGACTCTTCTCCTGCATACTGCATTGCGTGCTCTATTTTTGTGTTCAATGCTTCTCCGACCGTCATGATATCATACTTACTGAGAACTTCCCGATTCATCTCTCTCAGATATTCATGTGCTTTTGGCCCATCACATACGTAAGGCTGATGATTGCCATACAGACCATCTTCCACCGGGCCATCCGGAAAGGTCTGATCTTTTGAAATCATGTTGATTACATCCATACGGAATCCATCAATTCCTTTATCACACCACCAGGTCATCATATCATAGACTTCTTTTCTGACTTTTTCATTCTCCCAGTTCAGATCCGGCTGTTTTTTGGAGAAACAATGGAGATAGTACATATCTGTAGTCTCATCATACTGCCATGCAGAGCCGCCAAAATTAGAACCCCAGTTATTTGGCTCTTTTCCGTCTTTTCCATCTTTCCAGATATAATAATCCCGATATGGATTGTCCTTTGACTTTCTGCTTTCTACAAACCATGCATGCTCATCCGACGTATGGTTCACGACCAGATCCATCAGGATCTTGATTCCGCGTTTATGCGCTTCCGCAAGCATACGGTCAAAATCTTCCATCGTTCCAAATTCTTTCATGATTGCCCGGTAATCTGAGATATCGTATCCGTTATCATCATTCGGTGACTGATAGATGGGTGACAGCCATATAACATCAATTCCCAGTTCTTTCAGATAATCCAAATGTTCTGTGATTCCGTTCAGATCACCGATTCCATCTCCGTTACTGTCTGCAAAACTTCTCGGATACACCTGATAAATTACGCTTTCTTTCCACCACTGTTTCATGCTTTTCTCCTCCTACATTCCATACTGTTCTATCATTTTTTCATCCATTTTGATATTGCTTGCCGCAATCAGATCCTGAATCTGCTCTTTTCTTGACACTGCCGTAACCGGATACACCTGAAATGGCTGATTTAAAAGCCATGCAATTGAAAGAGCGTATATGGATTCCCCCGTTTCCTCGCGAAGCTGCCTAAGAAGCCGATATCGCTTCTGATTCTCCTCATTCATATATGCATCATGCATCTGCTTTGATATCTGTATGTTGCGATCCAGCTTATCAAAGAAACCATGAGCCCCGGAAGAAAACGGAATCATGGGCATCTTGCCTGCTTTATGCCACTCATAATAAGCCTCATCCATCATCACAAGTGTAGGATCCGGATTCATATTGCCCTCCGGGTTCACTCTTGCCATACTCCACTGATTCGATACAGCTGTAAATCCCTGTAATCCCTTTTTCTTTGCATACACTGCCGCCTGCTCCATTCGATGCCGTTTATAATTTGAAGCACCATAGTATCGAATCTTCCCTTCTTTTACCAGTTTTTCCATAATATCCACAGTCTCAGTAATATCGATCGTTTCATCATCCCTGTGAAGCCAGTAAAAATCAATACATTCTATACCCAGTGTGCGGAGGCTTTCCTCCAGATCCTTACGGATCTCTTCTTCACGCACTCTGGATACAGACGGATTCTGAAAATCATAATGCCCACCCTTTGTGGCAATGACAACTTTCTGATATGCATTACGATCACGGAGCCAGCTTCCAAGATACTGCTCACTGGAATTTCCCAGTCCGTCGATCCATTTACAATACACATTTGCCGAATCAATGAAATTGCCTCCGGCATCCACGTATGCATCCAGAATCTGATAAGCCTGTTCTTTCGATAACTTTTCTCCAAAATTAGCCGTTCCCAGACAGATATTGCTTAACTTAAGATCTGTCCCCTTTAACTTGCTTCTCTTCATGATCTTCCTACTCTCATCCATACCTGCATCTCTCCGGCACTGCGATTATTCCATAAGAAATATGGCACTGCAATTACATCTGTTTCTGTTCTGTCATCTGTATATTCATGGTACAGGGATTTTTCATCCGTCTTCTCCTGCTCTTTCCAGCCTTTTCCTTCAAGAATCAGGCTGCGGCCTCCAAGGGTGCTGTCTTTTACTTTCCATTCGCTTCCGGCATCTATCATGATCTGGTTCAGATATTTTCCATTATCTTCTTCCTCCAGGCAATATACCACCGGACCACAAACCAGTGCCGCACGTCCGCCATTATAATGAACCCTTCGATTAGACTGGAGCAGTTTCGGCCTCATCTCCAATGCAAGTAATATCTGGTGCGCTCCCTTCCAATTTTGCTTCAGGTATACGTATCCGTTATCCTCTGCCTGAATATCGCTGCGCACGCCATCAATGGTGACCGTATATTTTCCATCACACCATGCAGGAATTCGAAGTGCTACAGTCAGCGGTTCTTCCGTGTCTGCACTGACATCCAGCCTGATACTTCCATTCCACGGATACTCTGTCGTCTGCCGGATATGAAGCACATGTTCGGATAAATGTATGTCTGATTCATTTCCCATATAGAGATGTATATATGCCGTATCTGCATCTGCTGTATAGATATACTGCCAGAGGCTTGCAATCGTACGTGCAATATTCGGAGGACAGCATGCACAGGAGAACCATTTCTGTCGAACCGGCTTAACATGATTCCGCTCGGTATTCCCATAACAGGTCTCCGGAACCACCTCCAGTGGGTTCACATAAAAGAATCGGTTTCCCTCATAATTCATACCGCCGAGGATCGTATTGTACAGAGCCTGCTCCATCACATCCGCATAAGTTCTGTTCACCTCGTTTTTTAACATCTTCTGTGCAAAAAACATCAGACCGATGGATGCACACGTTTCTGAATAATTTGTATCGTTCGGCAGGTCATAAGCTGTTGTAAAGGCTTCTCCGGAATGCGTTGACCCGATCCCTCCGGTAATATACAGTTGTTTATGCACAATATTATTCCAGATATTCTTACAGGCATCAAAAAGCTCTTTTTCTCCGGTTCTGGACGCAATGTCTGTCATCGCCGTATACATATAGACACCCCGGACCGCGTGTCCCACAGCCTCTTTCTGCCTGCGTACAGGAAGATGGAACTGATTGTAATAACTGTATGGGAACTGGTTATACCAGCGATTCGGCTCCTCCACTTTTGCTTTGGTCCACTGACAGATGCGGTCTCTTTTTTCAAATTCTTCCTCAAAAAACCGATTCGTACCTCTGGTATCGATAAAATACTGTGCCAGTTCAAAATACTTCTCAAAGCCTGTCACATCATACAACTTCAACAATGCGATCTCAATCTCCTGATGTCCCGGATATCCATGCATCTTTCCTTCTTCTTTTCCAAAGACTTCACAGAGATAGTCTGCAAGCTTTACCGCTACATCAAATACTTTTTTCTTCCCGGTTGCAAGATAGTAAGACACGGCCCCTTCGATAAAATGGCCCGCACAGTACAGTTCATGGCATTCCAACACATTGGTCCATTTCTTTTCCGGTTCTTCGATCAGAAAATAAGTGTCCAGGTAACCACTCTCATCCTGCGCCTTCGCAATAATATCAATCACGCTGTCAGCCTGTGCTTCCAGCTTCTCATCTCTTCTTAGCATCAGGATATTCCCCACTGCTTCCAGCCACTTTGATACATCACTGTCCTGAAATACTTCTCCATAAAAATGGCCTTCCATCTCTCCCGCTGCAATCCGAAAATTATCGATTGCATGGCTCGGCTCTGCATCTTCGATCCGGTCATTCAATATTTCCCATTGATAAGGGATTACTTTTTTTCTTACAAGATCTATATAATAACTCCAAAATGAGTCTTTGATTTCACATTCATTTTTCTTTAACAAACGATATTCGCTCATGTTTCTTAATCCCTTCTTTCTTGCATTTCATGCATTCATTTAGTATAATACCACTCATACAAAGGAGGTATTTTTATGAGTATTTTTAACATGGACGGCCCATTGTTCCGCTTTTTAAATAAAATGGCAGATCTTTGCATCCTGAATCTGGTATTTATAGTCTGCTGTCTCCCCGTGATCACCATTGGTGCTTCCTTAACCGCTTTATACGCGGTAACTCTGAAGATGTCACGAGATCAGGAAGGTTATATGGCACGCAGCTTTTTTAAGGCCTTTAAGGATAATTTCAAACAGGCAACCATAATCTGGATCCCGTCACTGCTTCTGTTATTTGTCATGCTTGCAGATATCAGGATCTACAGTTCTTCTAATGCAGGAAAATATCAGCCGCTTCTGGTCGGGGCC
Organism: Faecalicatena contorta; assembly: GCF_021531995.1. GTDB lineage: Bacteria > Bacillota > Clostridia > Lachnospirales > Lachnospiraceae > Dorea_A > Dorea_A contorta_A. The sequence continues at coordinate 5,963 of NZ_JAFBIZ010000059.1, read as the reverse complement.
TATCTGCTGTTTGTTTTGATTCTTTTTTTGCTGGTCTTCGCTTTCCCGGTTCTGGCAAAATTCAAAAATACGACCGGAAATATTGTTAAAAATTCATTCCTGATGGGAATCGGCAGCTTCCAGTGGACAATCTGCGTACTGATCATACTAATTCTTCCGCCTGTTCTCACCCTCATGCTTCCTCGAAGCCTGAGCTTTGTTTATATGCTCTGGCTGTTATTTGGATTCGCTCTGGAAGCCCTCTTAGCATCCTATATCTTTGATTACAAGATCTTTCCAAAATATATTAAGGAAGAAATATCCGAATCTTCCGAAGAAGATCCGGATTCCTCCTATCGTGCTGAATCTTAGAGCTCAACTATGATTTCTTTACTTTCCGGTGTTAACACGATTCCCTTTTCTGTGGTCTCGGCTTTTGCACCGGAAATATTTTTCACTTCTTTTACATTCACAAGCAGATATGTCATACCTTCTGTAATGTCATCTGAGGAAAATGTAATCCTGTCTCCGTCTCTGAATGCTTTTGCAGTCAGGACAACCTTCCCCTTAAGATCTGTGATCTCACTTACCGCCTCGCATCCATCCTGCAATGCATAGAGCTGTAACTGAACATTCTTTGTATAATCATAATCCGGGCGCTCATCTTCTCCACCCATAGCAAGCAATGTATTTTCTCTCACATATACAGGCAGTGAGAAGTAATCATACGTATCTGCCTGCCAGGTTCCACCCTCTCTTGTCTCTCCGGAAAGCAGATGTGTCCAGGTTCCCTTCGGAAGATAATATTCTACACTTCCGTCCTCGCGGAAGACGGGAGCCACAAGAATACTGTCACCCAGCATATACTGCATATCCAGATATTTCACAGCCGGGTCATTCTCAAATTCCAGAATCATAGGTCTCATGGAAGGGATACCCGTCTCATGAGAGTTGACTGCAAACCGGTAGATATATGGCATCAGCCTTGCTTTCAGTTTTGTAAATACACGACACACATCTACAGACTCTTCATCAAACAGCCAGGGTACTCTGTAGCTCTTTGATCCATGCAGTCTGCTATGCGTAGAAAGAAGGCCGAACTGCAGCCAGCGTTTGTATACAGCCGGAGTTGCCGTCATCTCAAATCCACCCATGTCATGGCTCCAGAAAGAGAAACCGGATAACATGAAGGAAAGTCCGCCTCTCAGGCTTTCTGCCATAGACGGGAATGTTGCAGAGCAGTCGCCTCCCCAGTGAATCGGATACTGCTGTCCGCCAACGGTAGCGCTTCGTGCAAAGAGCACTGCTTCGCCTTCACCGCGTTCTTGTTCAAGAAGCTTGAATACACATCTGTTATACAGATTGGTGTAATAGTTATGCATACTCTTCGGATCAGAGCCGTCAAAATATTTCACATCAATTGGAATTCTTTCACCGAAGTCAGTCTTGAAGCAGTCAACCCCCATATCCAGAAGCGTTTTTAATTTTCCAGTATACCATGCAACCGCATCCGGATTAGTGAAGTCTACCAGACCCATTCCCGGCTGCCAGTTGTCAATCTGCTTAATCCCTTTTCCATCCGCTCTCTGAACAAGATATCCTTTTTTCATTCCCTCACGGAAGAATGCGGTTCCCTGTGCAATATAAGGATTGATCCATACACAGATCTTCAGGCCGCGCTTTTTATAACGGTCAAGCATTCCCTGAACATCCGGGAAGGTTCTCTTATCCCATTCAAAATCACACCAGTGGAACTCTTTCATCCAGAAGCAGTCGAAATGGAACACACGAAGAGGAATATCTCTCTCTGCCATTCCGTTGATAAAAGAACTTGTTGTCTCCTCATCATAATTTGTTGTAAAGGATGTTGTAAGCCACAGGCCAAAAGACCATGCCGGTGGAAGAGCCGGTTTTCCTGTAAGGTCTGTATAGCGTTCCAATACATTCTTCATGTTCTTTCCATAGATTATATGATAACGGATTTCCTCACCTTCTACTGAAAATCCGACATTTTCAACTTTTTCACTTGCAATTTCGAACGACACATTATCACTGTGATCTACGTAAACACCGTAATTTTTACTTGTTACATAGAAAGGAACATTCTTATAGGAAATCTGTGAAGAAGTTCCTCCATCCTCATTCCAACAGTCAACAACCTGTCCGTTCTTAACGAATGCCGTAAAACGTTCACCGAGTCCGTATACACATTCTCCCGCATCCAGAGACAGCTCTGTCATCATATATGGCTTGTAATCAGCCGCCATATAATTTTCTTCCGGGAATTTTGTCAATGTCTTTCTGTCATACTGCATATATCCGAGGTTACGGAACCCAATACTTGTAAGTACCTTTCCTTCTGCCTCAAATGTCACTTTAAATTCTTCACGGTTTACACGTACAGCCACATTACCTGATGTCATAACCGCCTCTTTTTCATTGATCTCTACTTCTGTATCCTGATAATCTTCAAATAGTTCAAAACGTGGCTCATTTTTATTATAACCTTCATAATGGTAACTTCTCACACTGATGATATCTTTTCTGATTGAAGTAAATTCTGTCGTAATCGTAGATACATCCAGTGCCCCGGCACGATCAGTAATCACTCTTGTCGGAGCTACAACTTTCATGCCGTTCGGAATTCTCTCAACGATAAATGCCTGTGCCGCATGAATTGCATTCGCTCTCTCATTTTTTTCCCAATAACCTTCTGTAAATTTCATATTAGGCCTCCTGATAAACTATTTTAATTATAAAAAAACAGGGGAAAGCAAAGCTTTCCCCCCTTAAAGCAAATCTAATTCATTATTGAATTACTTTGATTAGTTAGAAGATCCGTCGATTTCAGCCCATTTTGTTTCGATAGCTGCCATTGTTTCTTCTCTTGTAGCCTGTCCACCGATGTAAGCCTGCATAGCTTCACCAGCTGCAGTATGGAAGCTGTCTGTTGAGTAGATAACTCCAAGTGGAGCACTTCCTTTTTCTGCTACAGATGCATTACCCTGACTGATTACTGCATAGTCAGATTCACCGTCAACTTCGATTGGAGGAACAACGCCTGCAACGTCTGTAAACCATGCTTTACCATAATCAGATGTATACCACCAGTTGATGAAGTTCAGAACTGCTTCTAAGTTCTCAGAATCCTTGCTGATACGAAGAGCCTGGTCAGAACCTGTGATAACCTGGCAGTCTGCCGGATCATCAGATACCGGATAACCATTGAATCCGATATTGATATCTGGATTAATCTGTTTCACATCTTCTTCAACCCATGCGCCCTGTCCTACCATGATAGCAGCTTCGCCATTTGCAAATGCAGCTTCTTCTGCACTCAGGTCAGCTTCCAGAGGTTTTGCATCTCCGTTGTCTTTTACAAGATCGATAAAATCAAAGAAGTTCTCAGAAATGATCGGGTAGTCCTCTAATTTACCTTCGCCTGCTTCCATAGAAGCTACAAATGCCTGATAATCTTCAACAGCAGCTCCTGCATAGTGCTGGAAGATGTGTTTGAATACCCACCACTCAGCGAATCCACCTGTAAATGGTGTGATTCCTGCATCGTTTAACTTAGCAACACAGTCATTCAGTTCATCAACTGTTTCTGGCATCTTCTCAACCCCTGCTTCTTCAAGAAGATCCATGTTATAAAGTAATCCAAAGTAATTTCCTTTGATTGCGATACCGTATACGCCTTCTCCGTTTGCATCCTTCATTGTATCAGCTACAGCCGGAAGCATGGTATCCATCAGTGCTTCGCCAGACAGATCATAAGAATACTCTTTGTATACTTCGATCTCTTTTCCTGATGTGGAAGAGAAGATATCCGGTGTATCACCAGAGTTCAGTTTTGCTTTCAGCAGTGTAGGATAATCGTTCTGAGTTGTCTCATAGTTGATTGTCACATCCGGTTCAACGCTCTTGTATTCCTCGATCAGAGCATTGATTGCATCTGCATATTCCGGCTGAGAAATGAACATATAGATTTCTCCAGAGCTTCCGCTTCCGCCTTCTTCGCTGCTGTCAGCATCTTTTTTTCCGCCACAGCCTGCTAACATCGTAGCGACCATAGCAACACATAATAATGCGCTTACCAGTTTCTTTTTCATAATATTCTCTCCTTTTTCTTTTTTATCCTTTAACAGCACCGGCAACAACACCTTCTACAATATACTTCTGCAGGAATATGAAGATAATGATAGACGGCAGGATTGCAAGTACCATCGCAGCCATTGCATAATGCCACTGTGTATTGAACTGACCTACGAATGTATAAGCAGCCAGTACAAGTGTCTTTGTCTCGTTGGAACTGTTAACCATCAACAACGGTAACAGGAAGTCATTCCAGATCCACATAACATCCAGTACAATCACGGTAAATGTTACGGACTTCAACAAAGGGAAGATAATGGAGCGGAAAGTTCTGAATGTTCCGGCACCATCAATAAATGCACTTTCGTCAATCTCTTTCGGAATGGTTGACATAAAGTTACTGTAGATAAATGCAGCCATCGGAATACCAAATCCCCAATACTGGATACCAAGACCAACTCTGCTGTTAGAAAGGTGAATCACGTTCATAACCTTCAGCAATGTGATCATGATCGTCTGAAATGGGATCAGCATCGGTGTTGTAATTAATAACGAAGCAATTGCTGTATATTTATTTCTTCTTCTGTTCAGAATATATGCAGAAGAAGAAGCAAACACAATAATACCGGCGATACCGATCGCAGTAATCATCAGGTTATTAAAGAACAATTTACCATACTGCATCTTTTCAATAACATATGTATAGTTGGATATCTCAATCTTACTCGGCAGTGCAATAACGTCTGATACAACCTCACCAAATGGTTTTACAGAGTTGATAAACATCAGGAACACCGGATAAATGTAAAATACTGCTGCAACTGCCATGATCAGCGTAAGGATGATCAGTTTGAATTTCTTTTTCTGTGATAAAGTCATTACAAATCAACCTCCCTGCTCTTCATAATCTTCATAGCTACCTGCGTGATCACCAGTACCACAACAAAGAACACCAGTGATTTTGCAGAACCTAAACCATAGTTATTATTCTGGAACGCTTCACGGTAAATATCAAGTGTCGCACTGTATGTCGTTCCGCCAGGTCCACCCTTGGTCAATGCCAGAATAATATCAAATACCTTTAACGCATTCGTCAGTGACATGAATACGCACGTTGTGATAGACGGTCCAAGCAGCGGAAGTGTTACTTTAAAGAATCTTGTCCAGGATGTTGCACCATCTACCGTTGCTGCTTCAAGCACATCTCCAGGTACTGCCTGAAGGCCCGCAATATAAAGCACGATATAAAATCCTAATGATTGCCACACACCGACAATTACGATCGCAAGAAAAGCCAGACCGCTTTCTCCCAGCCAGCTCCAGTTCAGGAATCCCCATCCGGTCTTTTCGAATAATACTTCGAATCCCTGGGAAAAGATGAATTTCCAGATGAAACCAACGATGATCATACTCATGATGTAAGGTACAAAGAACATACCTCTCATGAGATTAGCCAATCTGATTTTCTGTACAAGTGCTACTGCAATTGCAAGTGCAAGAACATTAGAGAAAATCATAAAAAGTATGGTATACTTTCCTGTAAAGATCAGACTCTTCATAAACTCTGAAGAACCGCTGAATACCCTCTTGAAGTTTTCGAGTCCGATAAATACTGGTTCCTTTGCTATACCATTCCATTGTGTCAATGAATAGTAACCACTCATTACAAACGGGATATAGATAGTAATCGTAACCAGAATGATTGCCGGAATTGTGTACAGGACACTCTCCCAGAACTGTTTCTTTTTACGTCCCATTCTAACGTATTCCTCCTCTCTTAGTTTCCTTCGTAACTCTATATCTAATTATACGTGTCTGTTTCTAAAGTGTCAATAGGTTTTTTAGCAAACCTAACTAACAAAACCATGTTTTGCGCGTTTTTTATATTC
>NZ_JAFBIZ010000058.1 GCF_021531995.1 Faecalicatena contorta | reverse complement strand
AATCTATAATAATTAAGGAAAAAATGTGGAAAAAACTGATATTGACGGAATGAACCGGCTGGGATAAAATAAAACACAAGTTCAGAGAGAAAATAAAATGCGACAAAGGTGTTACAGAGGGTAGCGTCTTTGTCGTATTTTATTTAGTGAATGCAACGGCGCATTACCATAGGTAATGTGCCGTTTTTCATTCCGGAAAATGTTATCATGCGGATTCAGCTCTCTGACAGATTATTATGACCCAGAGGAGGAAAAGTAATATGAAAAAAAATTTGATTGCAGCTTTACTTTGTGTGACAATGGTGGGAACTATGCTGATTGGATGTGGAAAAGAAGAAAGTTCTGATGCATCAGGAGAAAAGGAAACTACAAGTGAGGCATCCGAAGAAGAGATTCAGGGATCTTTGAAGGGGGTAACCCTTAGAGTCGGAACATCCGGATTATATGGTCCATTTTCTTATTACGATGAGGATGGTTCAACATTGATTGGATATGACCTGGATCTGATTCAGGATCTGCAGGACATTCTTGGATTTGAAATTGAAGGCGGTGTTCAGGCAATGGATTATTCCGCACTTACTACATCTCTTGCAGAAGGAAAGCTGGATGTAGGAGCCGCTGCACTTTGCGCAACGGATGAAAGAAAAGAAGTTATGAACTTTACAGAAATCTATTGTGATGCAGGACAGGTCGTTATGATAAACAGCGAAGATGACAAAGGTATTACAGGTGTAGATGATCTTGCAGGAAAAGTTGTTGCAGTAGAAAAAGGAACAGCATCTCATACATATGCAAGTAAAAATCTTACAGATTCTACATTAGAAGTTCACGATACAATCACGACTGCTTATGAGTCTCTGGAGCAGGGAAAGGTAGATGCAGTATTACAGGATGGCCCTGGTGCAGCATTCTATATTAAGACGACAGAGGGAACAAAATTAAAAGTTGTAGGTGATGAATTCAATCAGGGACAGTCCCCATATTGTGTAGCAGTTGCTAAGGACTGTAAATACTATGATCAGATCAATGCTGCATTAAAAATGCTGATTGAAGACGGTACGACAGCTGAATTATATTCTAAATGGTGTGAATAAGCCATAGGTACCAAAATATAGAGAAGATAGGACGATAATATATGGATTTGAGTTTCTTAAAAGTTCTACTTCCGATGTTGTTTGATGGATTGAAATTAACGCTTCTGATCGCGATCGTTGGTATCGCGATCGGAACCATCATCGGAAGTTTATGTGGGTATGCATTACAGGCGAAAAACAAACTGGCAAAAGCAATTGCCAGTGTATATATTTGGATTATGAGAGCGACTCCGTTGATGGTTCAGGCATTGTACGGGTATTATGTAATTCCTAAGCTGATTGGGGTAGATTTAAAGAGTACAACAGTAGGTATTATGGTAATTGCATTGAATTCAGGCGCATTCATTTCTGAAATTGTGAAAGGGGCACTCCTTGGAATTGATCCGGGACAGAAAGAAGCAGCTCTTTCACTTGGCCTTACCAATGCACAGACGATGATACAGGTCATTATTCCACCGGCATTTAAAACAGCCCTTCCGGCTTTATTTAATCAGTTTATTATATCGGTAAAAGACACAGCTCTTTTGTCTGTAATTGCTGTTAATGAGATTACACACATGGGCCAGAATTATGCAGCACTTAGTTTCAAGATGATACCGACCTATACTACGATTGCAGCTTTCTATCTGGTTCTTCTGTCTGTTTTGATTATTGTACAGAGACAAGTGGAAAAGAAAATGAGGTGATAGGGTCATGATAAGAGTACATCATTTGTCCAAGAAATTTGGAGAATTGGAAGTGTTAAAAGATATTAACCTTACTGTAGAAGAAGGGGAAGTTGTATGTGTGATCGGTCCTTCCGGTTCCGGAAAAAGTACGTTTCTGCGTTGTATTAACCAGTTAGAGCTTCCTTCCGGAGGAAGTGTTCGATATAAGGGAGATAAAATTACGGATAAAGCATATGATATTCGGAAATTCAGAGAAGAAGTTGGAATGGTATTTCAGAGATTTAATCTTTTCCCGTTAAAAACAGTAATTGAAAATGTGATGATGGCTCCAGTGCTTACGAAACACAGCACGAAGGAACAGGCAAGAAAAAAAGCATTGGAACTGTTGAGAAAGGTTGGGCTGGAAGATAAAGCAGATGTGTATCCGAATACATTATCCGGTGGACAGCAGCAACGTGTAGCCATCGCAAGAGCCCTTGCAATGGAGCCAAAGGCATTGTTGTTCGATGAACCGACCTCTGCGCTGGATCCGGAGCTGGTGGGAGATGTGTTGGAAGTAATGAAAGCTCTTGCAAAAGATGGAATGACGATGATTGTAGTAACACATGAAATGGGATTTGCAAGAGATGTTGCAGACAGAGTAATCTTTATGGCGGATGGATATGTTGTGGAGGAAGGAAAGCCGGAAGAGATATTTACCTATCCGAAAGAAGAACGTACGAAAGCATTTCTGCAACGTGTTCTGACAGCTTAGCCGGGAGGAATGAAGAGATGAAAAAGTTAGAGATTATCATAAAGCCGGGAAAATTGGACGATCTGCAGGAGCTATTAGAGATTTCTGAATATCATGGAATTATGATTACGAATATTATGGGATGTGGAAATCAGAGAGGTAATGTTGGTTATACGAAGAAATACAGAGGAGCAGCTGCTTCTTTGAATCTTCTTCCGAAGCTGAAAGTAGAATGTGTAGTAACGGGAGAGGAAGCGGAGCAGATTACGCGTCAGGTATGCAAGGAAATTCGTACCGGTAATTATGGTGATGGAAAGATTTTTATCTATAATGTAGAAGAAGCTGTAAGAATCCGTACCGGTGAAAGTGGAGAAGATGCATTATAAATGAGAGTTTTTATAATTGAAGGAAGAGAGAAATATATAACCAGCGCAGATGATTCGGAAGTTTGAATGGTCTGCACTGGTTATATATTTTGTCATAGATAAGAAAAAAGCCCCATCCCCCTGAAGACCGAAAGGATAAGACTTTTATGCGGATGACAGGACTTGAACCTGCACGCCGAAGGCACCAGATCCTAAGTCTGGCGCGTCTGCCAATTCCGCCACATCCGCAAAACGTATTGTCTTAATATGCTTTATTAGATTACCATTAAAAAGTCGAATTGTCAATCATTTATTGTATATCGCATATATCCGGTTGCGTGAATATTAAAAACAGATTATAATGTAGAGTATCTGTATGTGAGAAGTAAACATAAGAGAAAAGGAGAATATCGGATATGCTTGAAGTGAAGAATCTGACATTCAAAGTGAATGAAAATGGAATAGAGAGAAGTATTGTGAAAGGTATCAGTTTTGACGTGAAAGACGGCGAGATGATGGTGATCACGGGACCGAATGGTGGCGGCAAGTCTACGCTTGCCAAAGTTCTGATGGGAATCGAGGAAGCGGATGAAGGAAGGATCGTTCTGGACGGAGAAGACATTACCGCTTACGATGTCAATCACAGAGCAAATGCAGGAATCGGATTTGCTTTTCAGCAGCCTCCAAGATTCAAGGGAATGACTGTGAAAAAACTGCTGTCTCTTGCTGCAGGACGCTCTCTGGAGGAGGGAGAATGCTGCCAGATGCTTAGCAGTGTGGGACTGTGTGCGAGAGAATATATTGATCGTGAAGTAGACGGAACCTTGTCCGGAGGAGAGATGAAGCGTCTGGAGATCGCAACGGTTTTGGCTAAGAAACATAAGCTGTGTATTTTTGATGAGCCGGAAGCGGGAATTGATCTGTGGAGCTTTTCTATGCTGATCCAGCAGTTTGAAAAGATCCATGGTGCGAAGGAAGAAAGTCTGATTCTGATCTCCCATCAGGAGAGAATTATTCAGATGGCAGATCGGATCATGGTGATCGAAGATGGAAATATCGGTGCAATCGGGCCAAAGGATGAGATCTTGCCGACCTTGATGGATAAGGGCGAGAGATATTCCTGCCTGGACAGAATATAGGAGGTGTGAGACAATGACAGATTTAGACAGAATTACAGAACAGGTGCTGCGTCAGATTGATGCCTCCGGTTTTAAACAGACGGGTGCGTTTAATCTGCGGCACAATGGAATCGCTTTGTGTCATGGAGACAGTGAACATGTCAAGATTAAAAAGAAAACAGAGAAGTCCGGAATAGATATATTTATCGACGGAAAGACGAACGGAGAACAGGTGCATATTCCGGTTGTGGTTGATGCTTCCGGAATGACAGATGTCGTATATAACGATTTTTATGTAGAAGAAGGCGCAGATGTAACGATCGTTGCCGGATGCGGAATTCATAACAGTGGATGTAATGAAAGCCGTCACGATGGAATCCATGCATTTCACGTAGGAAAAAATGCGAATGTGCGATATGAAGAAAAACACTACGGAGAAGGGGAAGGTACCGGAGCAAGAGTATTGAATCCGGTGACACAGATCTACCTGGAAGAAGGTGCAGTGTTTACCATGGATACCGCTCAGATCAGAGGTGTGGATTCAACGCATCGTGAGACAGAAGTTAAGCTGGCAGCAGGTGCAAAGCTGTACGTGGTTGAGAAGCTGATGACACACGATCAGCAGTCTGCCAAGTCCAATATGGCCATCGAATTGAATGGTGACGGAAGCTCAGCGCAGATTGTATCAAGATCCGTTGCCAAGGGGGAATCCAGACAGGTATTTCATCCAAAGGCGATTGGCAATGCAAGCTGTCATGCACATGTACAGTGTGATTCCATTATTATGGACCATGCAGAAGTGAGTTCGATTCCGGAGATTAATGCAAGGCACCTGGATGCAGCAATCATCCACGAGGCTGCGATTGGAAGGATCAATGATGAGCAGCTGGTAAAGCTACGTACACTGGGAATGACCGAAGAAGAAGCAGAAGCGGTAATCATTGAAAATTTCCTGAACTAGACGGACATTATGATAGCAGGGAGATAGAATGAAGAGCAGATTTCAAAAGAAGAAAGACATAATGAAACGTGCGGTTAAGATGGAGATGCGGGAGCACAGAAGTTCTTTTATCGTATACATGATACTCAGGGCACTTGTGATATTGATGATGATTCTTCAGATATTTAACAAAAATTATGAGAATGTATTCCTGTGTGCGCTCACATTATTGTTATTTATTGTTCCAAGTTTTATCCAGGTAAACCTGAGGATAGAACTGCCATCCGCACTGGAGATTACGATACTGCTGTTTATATTTGCAGCAGAGATTCTGGGGGAGATACAGGCTTATTATATAAAATTTCCGTTCTGGGATACGGTGCTTCATACGATCAATGGTTTTTTGATGGCTGCGATCGGGTTTGCACTGGCAGATATCCTGAATCGGAGCAAGCGGATTTCGTTTCAGCTGTCACCGGTGTTTCTTGCAATTGTTGCCTTTTGTTTTTCTATGACGATCGGTGTTCTGTGGGAGTTCTTTGAATGTAGTATGGATATGTTCTTTGGACTGGATATGCAGAAGGATACGATCCTGAACAGTATTTCTTCGGTCATGCTGGATCCGACCGGCGGAAATACACCAACTTCGATCCAGAATATTACGAGTGTAACGGTAAATGGGCAAGATCTTGGACTTGGAGGATATCTGGATATCGGTCTTCTGGATACGATGAAGGATCTGTTTGTTAATTTTATCGGAGCGGTGGTATTTTCAATCATTGGATATTTTTATGTTAAGAACAGAGGAAAAGGAAAATTCGCGAAACGTTTTATACCGCAGGTGAAGAATAAGAGTGCGGATTATCTGCAGCAGGCAGAAAAAGAGGCGGTTGAGCCCACGAAAAAAGAATAGGGATATGATGTGATGATCAGGGAATCCGAAGATGAAGGGATTCCCTGAGTTGTTTTGTGATCTTTTAAACAGAATGCTGCAGTATCTATCGTACGAATCTGCGGATGATGCAGCTGATCACGCCGGCAACACAAAGCGGCAGAAGAATGTAATTGAGAGAACCGTAGACCTGAAGAGCTGTTCCAATACCGTACAATGGTGCCGGACTTTGCGGAATCAGGCCGGAGAACATGAATGCAAATGCAGAACCTGCATACATAACAATAAAGCTCATGAGTCCGCGTCCGCAGTCATAACGTGTGCCCTTGTGGTCGCGTCTGTTACTGGTGCACAGAACAGAGAAAAATGCGATGACCTCATAAAAAATCAGTGCTGCCGCAATCAGAAGATAAGAGATCATAACCGGATCCTGTGTCTCGGCAATGGAAGCCAGGCTGCCAAGGGAACTTGAGTGAACCAGGAAACATTTGCCAAGCAAAAAAATAATGATTGCAATCAGGATCAGAGTTGCAGCACGAAGCGTCAGCTGAACCGTCCGGGTCAATGCTTTCCCACCTGCTTTCACGATGCTTGCCAGCGGCTTTGCAAGGTTAGGAAGATGCAGGTTCCATACGCGTCTGCTGTCAGATTTATCTTTCTTTCCGGAGCGCTTAAGTGCCTCGGTAACGTATTTATCATAATCGTTTTTTCGAATATAATCGGTATCATCAATATCGGACAAACCGCGAAGGACATCCCGATAGTCATCTTCTTCTATGGAAATATCAGGAAGCTCACCTTCATAGATTACTTCAAAGTCATCGTCAAAAAAATCAGACTCTTTTTTTGGTTTTATATGAATTCTTTTTGTTTTACTTATACTCATATCTGTCCCTCCTTGTTGAAACGTTTCCTATTGTATAATGTTTAGTCCAAAGTCTCAAGAGATATCACAGAATGTTCACGAAGACGTAAGAAAATCTTTAGATTTGTATGAGATTATAAGTTGAGATAGTAAAGGTTTTCCATTATAATAACACTATTAAATATAGAGATAAGTATAGGAGTGTTAACAGATGCAGTTTTATTTTTTTGCGCTTTACTTTTTTGTATATGGTTTCCTTGGATGGTGCACGGAAGTCGGCTATGCGGCAACTCAACAGGGAAAGTTTGTCAATCGCGGTTTCTTAAATGGTCCGATCTGTCCGGTATATGGGATAGGGGTCGGCGTTGTGGTGCAGTTCCTGACACCGGTGGAAGATCACCTGCTCTTATTATATCTGTCCTCTACGATACTTGTTACATTGATCGAAGGATTTACAGGATATCTTATGGATAAGATCTTCCATCATAAATGGTGGGACTATTCCAATCGTCCTCTTAACATAGGAGGATATGTATGTCTGAGCTTTTCGCTGGTCTGGGGTGCTGCATGTGTAATGATCGTAAAACTGATTCATCCGATGATACATAAAGGGTTGTCTTTTATCCCGGTTACAATCGGAGTGGTTCTGATTATTACTCTGGGCATTGGATTGTTTGCGGATCTGTATGTGACTGCGTCCGGAATCCTGAAGATGAACCGGCGTCTGGAAGCGATGGAAAAGATTGCCGCCGAGCTTCGGGAACTGTCCGACAAGGTGGGAGAGAATATCTACGAAAATGTGATGGATACGATAGAATTCCGGGAAGAAAAAAAGGAGCAGCTGGATTCTGCTGCGGAAGAACTGCGAGAAGATATTCGGGAACGTATGGAAGAGCAGAAAGCCCGTATGGAAAAGGTCAAAGCACATATGGAAGAACTGCGTATTCGTTATGAAGAGATGGCAGAGAACCGCACCAGAGTCGGCGAACGTCTGGTAAAGGCATTCCCGGGAATGGAGTCAAGGCTGCATAAAGAGATTCTGGAGGAATTGAAAGAACGTGTGAAAAATGCGAGAAAGTAAGTTGTAATTTTACGGGGCAGGCATCGAAAAAGATGCGCTGCCCCGTTTCTGCAGGTGGGTCGGTATTGCGTGTGTGTTGGCATATTACATTGGTTATTCGCCGACCGGTACAAGTTGTATGCTGGTTCCCGAGATTTCCAATGTCACTTTGTCATCCAGGCGGGCATTGTTGTACTGGGGAATCCCAAATCCATCCGTTCCCATAATCTCGTTCAGACCTCCGTCATACATATTAGATGAAGAGACGTTTCCGGAAGATCCGGTTGCGATGATGTTGTAAGTGCCGGCTGGAAAATCTGTCCCTGCGGTATAATTGCCGGGCTGCAGATCTACAGGCGATCCTTCGGACTGGCTTCTGGGGGTTACTTCCTGTGTCCGTGCATTATCGGAGACCAGATGGATCGTCACATTACCGCCAAGAGACAATATGACGCCTTCTTCCATCTTCAGACCATTGAAGGTCTGCTGATTGTACCCGTCATTTTCCAACCCCATGATCTCATTCAGGCCGCCGTTGTACATATTGGATGAGGAGACGTTTCCGGATCCGGCGGTGGCGGTCAGATTGTAAGTACCGACCGGGAGATCGATGCCTGCGGTATAATTGCCGGCAGTCAGATCTATCTCATAGTGTTCTTCAACGACTTCCGGAGGTGTGTCTTTTTCCGGATCCGATGTCTGACTGTTGTCGGATTTTGTTCCTTCAGAGCTCCCGGATGAGCTTTTATCAGAATTGCCGCTCATTCCGACAGCGATGATGATCAGTACGACGATTCCAATGATGATCCATTTTAATTTTCCTGTCTTTTTTTTGTTGTTATTCATAGCCTTTCCTCCATTTCCATCAGCAAAGGAGCATTGATGGTGTTATTCTCTTTTTACTCTACAGGATGTGATACAGGAATTGGTATGCCGGCAGCATACACTTACAATGGAGAAAGATTGAACAATGCACAGACAGCTGCAGCAAGGAACAATAACAGGAACTCTGCGATTATGTATCCAAGGATTCGAACACCGGGTCTGTCACTCCTGACCAGAGGGAATCTGTCCCGGAAGTCCCGGTAATTAAAGATGAGGCCTACCAGTATAAGTTGGGAGATCCATATGACACCCTGCTCAAGGCGCAGAAGAGTTCCGGTTACAGGTCTGCCGTTGGAGGTCATTTCCACGGAAAATGCAATATCAGTAATGAGGAGATAACCGATGACAGAGAGGATCATCTTCCAGGGAGTATGACTCCGAAAACCGGGCGGGACAAAGCTGTGAGGCACAGGTGTTTTTTCAGAAGTCTGAGGGAATGTCGGAAAATGTGCCTGTAGATCAGACATTAATTCTTCCACGGATTGATAGCGTTCTTTCGGGTCCAGACAGGTACATTTTTTTACAATATCGGAAAGAGCACCGGACACCATCTGTTCCACAGGAAACTTTCCGGTTACCATATAATTGGCAAGTATGCCAAGGGCGTAGATGTCGGTCCGGTTGTCCGTCTGAAAGAATCCAAACTGCTCCGGGGCAGCATATTCGGCGGTTCCCATTAGCCTTGTATCTCTCTTTTTTCCGTCCTGATAGGTTCTGGCGATATTAAAATCGATGATTTTGACATTGTCGTTTTGATCGATCATGATATTTTCCGCTTTCAGATCACGACAGATGATGGGAGGAGTTGCATTGTGGAGTGTCTGCAATGCTTCACATAGTTCCATCATGATGCGGATCGTTTCACTTTCGCTTATCAGCTGTTCCTGGATGCGTGCTTCCAGAGTTCTGCCCTGGATATATTCTTCTATGATGAGCAGTTGATCCCCGGCAGCAATACATTCGTAGATTGCCGGAATATATGGACCGGGATGTTCCTTCAGATAGGTATAGATCGGGGAAAGGTCGGAAGGAATATGCTTTTCAACACAGATGATCCCTGTGATACTGTGCCGTTTTAGATGAATCTGATCCATTCCGTCGAGAGGTCCAAGATCCTGATATAATGATAATTGATACTTTTCTATTACTTGCATATGGCGTCACCTTGCTTTTGTTCTTACAAAATAATATAATGAATTTCAATAATATGCAAGATGAGCAGCGACGCAGGAGTATGGACTGTAGCAAATCGCATGGGAAGGAAATGCAGGATGGAGCCAAAGACAACGAATGAACTGATGAAAATATTAAACGCAATGGAGGGATTGCCGGAACTGGAGGCATATGCACAGACTACTGTGAAGGAAACTTTGGATACGACATTTCCGGAGTATATCGGACACCGGATGGAGGAAGCAGGAATGTTATTAAGTCAACTGATCTGTGATGCCCAGATTCAGCGGAATTATGGATACCAGATTCTGAATGGAACCAAAAAGCCGGGGCGTGATAAGGTGATTGCGTTATGTATGGCTCTGAAGCTTCCATTGTCAGAAGTGCAGAGGGCACTTACCATTGCACAGGCCGGCGTGCTCTATCCCAAGCACAGAAGGGATTCGATTGTGATCTTCTGCATCAATAACGGGATGTCGGTTCTGGAGACAAATGATCTTCTGGATCAGTTGGGGGAAGCAATACTTTAGCAGTGGCGGAGAAGAGAAATAAGATATGGAGAGGATAGAATATGGAGAAGAAAAAGATATGTGTTGGTGTTGTGGGAGCCGGAATGATCAGTGATGTCTATCTCGATAATATGATTCATCGGTTTCATAATCTCAGAGTAAAGTCAATCTGTGCAAGGCATATGGAGCGTGCAAAAAGGAAGGCCGGACAGTATGGATTACAGCCCTGTACATTGGAAGAGATGCTGGCAGATCCGGAGATTGAGATGATTGTGAACCTCACGCCTGTCGGTGAACACTATGCGATCATCAAAGCCGCCTTGATGGCAGGAAAGCATGTATATACGGAGAAAACGCTTACGGATCAGTATGAACAGGCGATGGAATTAAGCAAACTCGCAGATCAGAGGAATCTGTATCTGGGATCTGCTCCGGATACATTTTTAGGTGCGTCCCTCCAGACGGCAAGGAAAGCGATTGATGCCGGCCTCATCGGGGAAGTGACCTCCTGCATTGCGGCGTCTAACAGAGATAATCATTTCCTTTTGAGTCATTATCCGTTTTTATTGATCCCCGGAGCCGGAGTCTGTTACGATTATGCAGTTTATTATATGACGGCTCTTGTGAGTCTCTTAGGTGCGGTGGAGGAAACGGCAGCATTTGTCAGTACGCCGTTCCCGACACACAGGAATATCAATCCGGATAGTCCGGATTACGGTAAGGTTATGAAGACGCCGAATGAGAGTCGTGTTTCTGCAATCTTAAAGTTTCGCAGTGGGGTAACCGGAACTTTTCATATGGATCAGGATTCCGTATGGAAAGACCAGGCAGATATGGTGATCTACGGGACGAAGGGAATGTTGTATCTGGGCAATCCGGATCGGTTTGGGGATCAAGTGCGGCTTCTGAGCAATCCGGAGGATCGTCAGGAAGAACCCTGTATGCAGGCGCTTCCATTTGCCAATGATTATATTGAAAATGCCCGGGGAATCGGACCATCGGAGATGGCAGAGGCGATTCTGAGCGGTACATCCGCCCGTGTGGGAAAAGAACTTGCCTGTCATGTGCTTGAAGTATTGAGCGCAATCTTAAGAAGCGGGGAACGGAAAACAATGGAAAAGATTCATTCTGTCTGTGAGAGACCGGAGTGTTATTATTAAAGAGCGAACAGGACAGGAGGACATACTATGAGATCGGTATTTATTTCCAGTACATTTAAGGATATGCAGGCAGAACGGGATTACCTTCACGAAAAAATATTCCCGAGACTCCGACGGCTGGTGGGGCAGTATGGAGAAGATATTCAGGAACTGGATCTCCGCTGGGGTGTGGATACATATCATATGAGCGAGGAAGAAAGCAACTATCAGGTGCTTCGTGTCTGTATTGATGCGATTGATCGCTGTAAACCATATATCATTGTATTATTAGGGGATCGGTATGGTTGGATTCCGGATATGGATGTTGTGGAGTCGCTTCGGGATGAACGAGTGACGGCGCAGTATGAAGAGTCAATGAGTATTACAAATCTGGAAATAAAATACGGCGCCCTCAGTGAAGAAGAGACGCTTCAGAGATGTATTTTCTGTTTCCGTAATTCTGACTTTCTGGAGCGTATTCCTGAGGATAAGAGGGGGATCTATCTGGCGGAAAGCCCCGAACATGAACAGAAGCTCAGGAGACTGAAGGAACAGATCCGTACAAAAAAGAATGCGAAAGTGCTGGAATACAAGGTAGAGTGGGATGAAGAACGACAGTCCCTGACAGGCATGGAAGAGCTTGGAGAAAGTATCTGCCGTATGATGGAAGATATGCTGTGTGTGGAACTGGGAGATCGGAAAGCGAAAAATTCTGTTCAGCAATATCTGCTGGATGCACAGTATACGAAAGAAAGATATCTGTCTGTCTATACACCGAGATTATATGAAGAAAATAAAGCAATGGAAGGGCTGTGGTTCATGGCAGGAGACAAATACAGCCGTTACCACAGTAAGATCAAAAACGAGCATGGGAATGAGCAGTGCATCCATCTGTCAGGAGGTGCCGGAAGTGGAAAAAGTGCGCTTATCGCTTATCTGGAACAGCAGGTAAAGGATGCAGGAGCACAGACAATTCTGTACTTCAGCGGGAATCCGGGATGTCAGAATCTGATGACGCTAAAATCTGTTCTGATCTATCGGATGGAAGATATTCTGGGGCTGGAACATGATTTTCAACCTGAGAACCAGAATGTGTATCTCAGAAAACTGGACAGAAAACTTATGAAGCAGCCGGTGTTCTGTTTTATTGATGCACTGGATCAGTTGTTTCCGGACTATAATAAGGCATATCTGGATATTCTGGATCTGTGCCCGAATCTCTTTGTGATTACTTCTTCACTGGATGATTTTCCATATGAGCACGTGCTGCTTAAAGCAAAGAAAATCCGGCTCATTAAAGTAAAGCGTTTTACAGAAAATGAAAAAAAGCAGTTAATCCAAAAGACGAGTGCACATCGCGGTAAGAAAATAGATGATATCGTAGAGACGAGAATATGTACCAAAGAGGGATCCGGAAATCCACTTTTCCTGTCACTTCTTCTGCAGCGTTTATTTGCCATGCGCCAGGAAGAGTTTCAGGAGGCAGAGAAACTTGCTCCCGGCATGGATGGACTGCATCTGTACATGCAGAAGATCATTGAGGAGACGCCGGAACAGGTGACGGAGTTGTCGTCAGTGTTATTTGACCGCATCAGTGAGATGTTTGAGAGTACATTTTTTAAAAAGGTTGCTTATCTGATCGCGCTTTCCGGTACGGGGCTTTCTGAACGGGAGATCGGTGATATCTTAAGGCAGCAGTCTTTTGAGTTTTCACAGCTTAAGTTTCAGGAAATTCTGTATTATCTGTATGATGTATTTACGGAAAAGGAAGATGGAAAATGGATCTTTGTACATCGTATCTTTTATGAGGCAATGATATGGGACATGGGCAAAGAGGCAGACGAGATGCGCCGCTATTTTATTGACTACAGTGCTGTCAATCCGGTATTTATGGAGCGAGAAGGATATGTACATATCCTGAAGAGTAAAGATGTGCTCGGAGCAAAAGTGCTGAAGGAATGCAGGAACTGGGATACTTATGAAAAGGTACAGGAGCTGGCCGCGCAGATGCTGAGGGAAGATGAAGATGCGGCGGCATATTTTATGGAGATGCCGAATGAAATGGATCATACGGGCGTGGAGCAGCTGTTTGCTTTCTGGAAAGCGGCAGGAAGGTATGAGAGAGATCAAAGGACAGAGAACTTTAAAAGAACTATCTGTAAAAAGATCTGCCATATCGCAGATCTTCCGGCGGAACTGAAAGTAGATGTTCTGATGGAGCTTTTATATGGAGATGTGCCGGAAGACAGTCAAAGACATATTCAATTGGCAAGACACTTTCTTACTCTTATGCGGAATTGCGATAGAAAGAGATTAAGAAAAATTGAGATTGATTCTATAGAGATGCGGAATCTGTTCGGGACGGATCATATAGAGGAAGGATTCGGGATCCTTAAGGCTCTGTTGCGAGATGCGGAAAACCTGTCCGACAGTGAGGAAACAGGAGAGGATGCGGTTGTATGGTATCTGTATTTCTGTAGATTATTTGCAGAGAAAAGCCGTGAATATCGAAAAGAGTGTGTGCCGGAATATCTGGAAAAGGCGCTGGTTTTATGTGAGCAGCATCCGAAGCTTGCTAAGAAAAAAAGAGTGCAGATGGCAAAGATTGAGGTCTGTCTGGAAGCCACAAGACATTATGAAAAAGAGAATCCGGATCAGGGGGTGTGTCGTGCCAAAGACGCGCTGGAGCTTGCGAGAGCGTTAAGCGAGGAAGATACCTGTGTGGAGACTTTGGGACTTTTATCGCGGGCGTTGAATTTTTACGGACATGATGTGGACAGAGAACACCGTTATCAGTATCGATATGAGAGTCTGAATGTATGTAAACGGGCATATCAGATCGCGCATACGGATTACTGGCAGCAGAAGGTAGCAGTTCAGGCATCCTTTTTTGCAAAAGATGTCGCGGCTCTGTGCAGGCAGCAGGAGCCGGAGGATAAAGAAAAGTGGATTCGGCGTGAGCAGGAAGCGTGGGATCTGAGCTTTGCTTATTTTGAAGAACTCTGTGAGAAAGATTATGTTTATGTAGACCGGGCATATTATGAAGATATGCTGCTGGAACGTGCACAGGAGGAAGTATCGGAATATTATATAGACAAAGCGTTAGAACACGCAAAGAGAGCATATGATCTCCTGCAGGAAGATGGAAGAAACGTCCGGGGATCCCGGGAGAAAAAGGAGGAAGAGCGGCACTGGCTTGCAGCGGCGCTCCTTGCGGAAAACCTGGATGATAAGCTCTGTGTAAAAGAAGCAGTTCCGTACGCTTATGAACAGATAGATTCTGCGAAAAAACTGTGGGAGAGGAAGCGGACAAGGCAGAACTTCGGAAAGCTTCTGGCCGGTTTGCAGATTGCAGGACGTGTGCTTTATCACGCAGGAAAGGATGAAGATGCGTATAGATTTGCAGCAGAAGGGAAAGTATTGCTGGCACAGTATAAAAAAGAAAGTCAGCAGACAATTCCGAATGTGGAAGCAGAGCTTGACTATATTCTTGGACGAATTGCATTAAAAAGAAGTGAATTGGAAGAAGCGAAAGAATATCAGATTCTTCTGGAGCAGTGGAAGGAACAGGGATATCTGGACTTTTGGATGAAAGGGCAGCTTATGCTGCTGCAGGGGGATCTGTTGCTTGCCGAAAAAGAGTATGCGTCAGCAAGAGATATTTACAGTACAGCGATCCACTACTGGGAAAGTGTGTGTGAACAGATGCAGAGGCGCTTTGAGGAGCGAAAGTGGCACGTAAAATCTCTGTTCTACAATCTGTATGCAGTATGGCAGAAAGCAGAAGCCATGCGTATGGGAAATCTGACAGGGCAGTGCAGTGGACAGACGGGTGACGGACATACCAGATTCCGGAATCAGATAGATGTCTATCATTTTTATTCCGGGACATGCCGGGAAGAATACAGATATGCGTTTAAGATCTGCATGGAGAAAGCGAAAGAGAAAGATTACGCTTCTGTCATCGACAGTTACGTCTTTCGGACGATGGACCGGATGCTTGAACTGGGAAACCAAAACAGATGGAACGACTGGAAATACATGGATATTTTTGCATTTCTATGTCAAATGGCCGACTACTGTAAAAAACGGAATCTGAATATGGATTGTGAGCTGCAGGTATTTACCGAGGCATTGTGCAGGTATGACCTGCGGGGAGTTGCCATTGCTTTGTCTCTGGTTCCGGACATGGCAAACTATTGGATCGATATATATGGATATATCAAGAAGCAGATAGAGGAAGGAATCGTTATCCTGCCCTGTAACAAACTTCTGGTCGGGCGTATGTGGATGTATTTTGGATGCTTTGAAGAGGCAGACCGTTGGTTCGCACAGATACCGGAGGAGAATGAGGTTCACGAGGAAGCAAAACTGTATCGTCTGTACAGTCAGGCTATGTGTGTGCTTAAGAAAAATGATGAAAAGAAACTATCCGGTCTTCTTGCGGAAATTGATAAGCTTCAGAGTACGAATCATGACGATGTTGACGAGTATATGTTAAAGACCTTATATCCGGAACTGACAGGAGATGAATGGAAGATACTGGAAAGGAAGGGACCGACGATTGTAAGGCAAGAACAGGCACAGCGATACCTCCATGCATTAAAAGCAGTTTCCGGGGAAAAGAAATATTTTTCTGTGGATAAAGGACGAAGAGAAGCATATTGGGGAAAACTGGAAAAAGTGCGCCATGCCTATGAAAAAGGAAATACAGTGGTCAAGGGACAGGAGGATGTAACCGATACATGGGAAGATCGTGCCCTGGCCCTGAAGGATCTGACATCTGACGGAATGACTTGGCAGATAGATTATAATAATCTGAATGAAGAGATGTTTGCAATGGTTCGTAACCTGTATGATTCCTGCATCACGGAGGAAGAAAAGAAGGAGATAGCGGAACATGCCCTGGAATTATGGCGTAACAATTACCAGAATGTCAATTTAAAAGGGCTATCCGTGGAAAATCTGAATATGCTTTCTGAAGCAGAAAAAATATGT
This sequence comes from Faecalicatena contorta, assembly GCF_021531995.1. Classification (GTDB taxonomy): domain Bacteria; phylum Bacillota; class Clostridia; order Lachnospirales; family Lachnospiraceae; genus Dorea_A; species Dorea_A contorta_A. The sequence continues at coordinate 1,856 of NZ_JAFBIZ010000058.1, read as the reverse complement.
GGATACGCTCCGCTTCCGTCACTTGTAGAGGAACGATCCGTTCGCCTGAACGAGAAAGAACTTCTGCATGATTTCTTCCGGAAGATTCCGGAATATTCATGTATGGAGGACTGGAGAAGTGTGGACAGAAAAAGGAAAATGGAAGTAAAAGACATATTCGACCGACTGCTTGCACAGAATGTGGATGAGTGGGTAAGTGATCTTCGAAATTGGCTGAATGGTACGGAGAATCTGTGGATCGTGAGAAATATGAATTTCTTCAGAGAAGAAGATGAGACAGCAGAGGATCCAAAGAGGCATAAGCTATATGAGATTTGTCAGGAATATCTGATGTACTTTACAGAAAATTCCCGGAAACAGCTGGCGGAAAGAATACGGGGCTGTGGAGTGTAATCAGGCAAACAAAAAGGTTGACGAGGAAATCCGATTTCCTGACAGCATCAGGAAAATAGGAAACGAATGTTTTGTCGCCATGCCAATTCTTGTCACTTATCAAAATGATAGATGTCTTTTTTGTGCAATATGTAGGGTGCCTTGTGTCGCTCTGACGCTTGCATAGTGTAGAAAGATGACTGTATTTGAGAATATTATGCTTGAGGTCAATCAAATGTGTGTAAAGAATTGACCGTGATAAAGAATCCTTGAATGGAGGTCAATAAAATATGCATTGAGAAATGACTGTAATCATGGAAACATGAATTGTAGTCAATCAAGTAAGTGAAAAGAGATGACTGTAATCAGAATATTTTGAAATACAGTCAATCAGGCATACAAAAAAGGTTGACTGCAATTGAAATAGTATAAGTTGCAGTCAATCAAGCAGTGAAAAAGAACCCCGCATCTTTTGCGGGGTTCTTTTTCGCTGCTTTTTTTGTGCAATCTTTTATCTGGAGAGCTGCCAGAAGGCAACTGCACTGGCGGCAGCAACGTTCAGAGAGTCTACGCCGTGGGACATGGGAATCCGTACGGTGTAATCACAGGCAGTGATGGTAGACGTGGCAAGACCATCGCCTTCTGTTCCAAGGACGATGGCAAGCTTTTCTTCTGACAGCAGTAGCTGATCATCGATGGATACAGAATCATCTGTCAGTGCCATTGCAGCGGTCCGGAAGCCGAGAGTCTGCAGAAGAGAGATATCGGATTGCGAAGAATCACCGGTTTCCGGGAGGAACGTCCAGGGAATCTGGAATACGGTTCCCATGCTGACCCGAATCGCACGTCGATATAGTGGATTGCTGCAGCCGCAGGTCAGTAGGACCGCGTCCATATTCAGAGCGGCGGCGGAGCGGAAGATTGCGCCGACGTTTGTAGGGTTCATGACGTTTTCCAGCACGGCGATTCTGCGGGCATCCCGGCATACGAATTCCACAGAAGGAAGAGATGGACGTCTCATGGCACACAGCATTCCGCGTGTTAACTTATACCCGGTAAGCTGTGTGAGTACGTCAAAATCTGCAGTATAGACAGGAATATCGCCGCAGCGGGCAAGGATTTCCCGTGCCTGCGTCTGAATGTGTCTGCGCTCAAGGAGAATGGATATGGGGACACATCCGGCATCCAGCGCCCGTTCAATGACTTTCGGGCTTTCAGCGATAAAGATTCCCTGTTCCGGGTGATCGCGGTTCAATAATTGTGCTTCTGTAAAGCGGGCGTAGATGTCCAGCTCAGGTGCGGAAAAATCAGTGATTTCTATGATATTTGCCATAAATTATCTCCTTTGATATCAGTGGTATACAGAATATTATAGTCGTGGAAGAAAAAAGGAGCAAGGATACAGATGAAGAATCTTTCATAAGAGAAATAAAGGTATAAAAAACTGTGATTGTGAAAAGTGTACAAAAACATAGAATGTAAAT
>NZ_JAFBIZ010000057.1 GCF_021531995.1 Faecalicatena contorta | reverse complement strand
CTGTTATAGATTTGTCAAATATATTTTATAGAATTTTTCTATTTTTATGTATAAAAAAACAGACCCTGATTTCTCAGAGTCTGTTTTTTTCAAACTATACAAGTTCAATCAATACTTCCATAGCAGCATCGCCTTTACGCTGGCCAATCTTTACGATTCTGGTATAACCACCGTTGCGATTCTCATATTTTGGAGCAATCTCATCAAATAATTTTGCAACAAGATCAACTTCTTTTGTATTTTTCTTTCTTCCTGCCTGTGCTGTCGGAACTTCTTTCACCGGATAAAGAACTTTCAGCATCTGACGACGGGCGTGCAGTCTGCTTGGCATATCTTTCTTAATTGTCTTGTCAACTTCGTCGTATACAGTAACTTTCTTACCATCTACAACTTCTTTTACTCTCTTGCCGTCTTTATCTTTGCGAGCAACCTTTGCCTTAACAGTAACTTCTTCGAAATTATCTTTCTCTTTTACTGCTAATGCAATAAGTCCCTCTGCAATTTTGCGGATCTCTTTTGCCTTTGCTTCTGTAGTAACAATCTTTCCGTTGTTAAGGAGTGCTGTTACCTGGTTTCTCAATAATGCTTTTCTCTGGCTTGATGTTCTGCCGAGTTTTCTATACTTTGCCATTTTTCTTATCCTCCATTATGACACTTGGTTATGCTTCTTCGGGCTTACTAGCCAAATGCTCCACTGCGCTCATCGGTCTTACCGGTGGAAAACATCCTTATGGAATATTACTCTTCGCCTTTGCTGAGGCTTAAGCCTAATTCATCTAATTTTGCAAGTACTTCCTCCAGGGACTTACGTCCAAGGTTACGCACTTTCATCATATCTTCCGGTGTTCTGTTTGTCAGTTCTTCCACGGTATTGATTCCGGCTCTCTTCAGACAGTTGTAAGAACGAACGGATAATTCCAGTTCATCAATACTCATCTCAAGAACCTTTTCTTTTTCATCATCTTCTTTTTCAATCATAACTTCAGCAGCCTGCGCCACTTCTGACAGATCAATAAAGAGTTTCAGATGCTCACTCAATACCTTAGCTGCAAGACTTACAGCCTCGTCCGGAAGTAATGTACCGTTGGTATATACATCCAAAGTTAACTTATCAAAGTCCGTAATCTGACCAACACGTGTATTTTCTACTGTAAGATTCACACGTTCCACTGGGGTGTAGATAGAATCGATTGGAATTACTGCGATCGGTAATTCGTCATTTTTATTCTTATCGGCACTTACATATCCTCTTCCATTTGTAATGGTAAGTTCCATGTATAATTTGCTGTCTGCTCCACCATTCAATGTTGCAATGACAGTCTCAGGGTTCATGATCTCAATATCCTGATCCACCTGAATATCTGCCGCGGTAACAACACCTTCCCCTTCGAACTCAATGTATGCTGTCTTTGGTTCATCAGTCTCGGATGTGTTCTTGATTGCGAGTGATTTCAGGTTCATGATAATCTCAGTAACATCTTCCTTCACACCTGGAATAGAACTGAACTCATGCAGGACTCCGTCAATCTTTACCTGGCTGATTGCAGATCCCGGTAAAGAAGAAAGCATAATTCTTCTAAGAGAATTACCTAATGTTGTACCATAACCTCTTTCCAGAGGTTCCACAACGAATCTACCATATTTCTTATCTTCTGAAATCTCAGTTATTTCAATATTGGGTTTATTAAAATCAAACACTAAGTCCACCTCCTGTGGTGTTACGGGTTATTATTTAGAATATAATTCGACGATTAACATCTCATCTACAGGAACATCGATCGCATCACGCTTCGGAAGCTCTTTTACAGTTCCTTTCAGGTTCTCAAGATCAGCCTCTAACCATTCCGGAACCAGACGTCCGCCTGTAACCTCTGTAATCTCTTTATATCTTGGAGAGCTCTTCTTAGCTTCTTTGATTTCGATAACATCTCCAGCCTTAATCAGATAAGAAGGAATGTTAATCTGTTTTCCATTAACAAGCACATGCTTATGGTCAACGATCTGTCTTGCCTCACGTCTTGTTCTTGCAAGTCCAAGACGGAATACTACGTTGTCTAATCTTGATTCCAGCATTACCATCAGGTTCTCACCTGTCATACCGCTCATGCGCTGTGCTTTTTCAAAATAATTTCTGAAAGGTTTCTCTAACACACCATAGATAAATTTTGCTTTCTGTTTTTCACGTAACTGAAGACCATACTCGCTCATTTTTCTATTGGATCTCTTTAACTGTCTGTTAGACTTTTTATCAATTCCCAAATATACAGGATCCATTCCAAGTGATCTGCATCTTTTAAGAACAGGGACTCTATTTACTGCCATGTTTTGCTTTCCTCCTATATCAATTTTGTTATGAAACTAGACTCTTCTGCGTTTCGGTGGACGGCATCCGTTGTGTGGTACCGGTGTAACGTCTCTGATGCTTGTTACATCAATTCCACATGCCTGAAGGGCACGAATTGCTGCTTCTCTACCTGAACCTGGTCCTTTTACCATAACGTCAACTGACTTCAAACCATGTACTAATGCTGCTTTAGCTGCTGTTTCAGCTGCCATCTGAGCTGCATAAGGGGTAGATTTCCTTGAACCTCTGAATCCCAGACCGCCTGCACTAGCCCATGACAGAGCATTGCCCTGTGCATCTGTTAAAGTAACGATTGTGTTATTAAAAGATGACTGGATGTGAGCCTGTCCGTGTTCAACGTTTTTCTTGACACGTTTTTTTGTCACTTTCTTTGTAACTTTCTTTGCCATAATAAAACTAACCTACTCTTTCCTTTTTTTGGTATGTTCGCTCAGCTAAGTTCATGCTGCGCATTCACTAAGATTCGCGAACGGCCTCGCACTAAATTCAAGCTGCGTTTTCAACTTGCTTTCATTAAGTTGCTTTCGGCCTATTTCTTTTTGTTTGCTACTGTTCTCTTTGGACCTTTTCTTGTTCTTGCATTGGTCTTTGTCTTCTGACCACGAACCGGAAGTCCTTTTCTGTGACGGATTCCTCTATAGCATCCGATTTCCTGTAATCTCTTGATGTTCAGAGCGATTTCTCTACGAAGATCACCTTCTACCACCTGAGTCTCATCGATTACTGCACTGATTTTCTTTACATCTTCGTCTGTAAGATCTCTACAGCGAATATCAGGATCAACTCCTGCTTCTGCCAAAATGCGGGTTGCACTCGGTCTACCGATTCCGTAGATATAAGTCAATCCGATCTCAACACGTTTGTCTCTTGGTAAGTCTACACCTGCTATACGAGCCATGTGATTTTCCTCCATTTTCTTTTCTGGTTTTCGAGATATTCATCTCAATGTTACATATCGTCTTTAATAGGGGACAACACCTTTGTCCCAGGCATGTTCGGTATCATGCCCTTTCCGGCCACCACATATTATTATAGTAGAAATGCGGTAATGACGAGCCGGCATTAGAAGCAATATACGAGGTCGCTCACCGGCTACAGGTGCTGCCTTGTATATTTTAAATAGTCTGTACGATTACTGCACAGAGCTATCAGCCGCCTAAAACACATATGAACAATGACTAGCCTTGTCTTTGTTTGTGCTTTGGATTCTCGCAGATAATACGAATGCTTCCTTTTCTTTTGATTACTTTGCATTTTTCGCAAATTGGTTTTACTGATGATCTAACCTTCACGGGGGATCCTCCTTTCATCCATTGCTATGCCATTTGTTTCTGCGCTTTTTCCTTTTAAAACTGCAACTCGATTGTTTTAAAGCATAATAATGCCCGGAAACGCGCTTATATAGCATACCATGTTGTGTCAACAAAGTCAAGCTTTTTTTGCGCCTCCCGGGCATTTTATTTTTTCGAACTTCTTATTATTGGTAAAGTGGTGTATATGAATCTTATTTGTCTCTCCAGATAATTCTTCCTTTTGAAAGATCATAAGGTGATAATTCAAGTGTTACCTTATCTCCCGGCAAGATCTTAATAAAGTTCATTCTTAACTTTCCACTGATATGCGCAAGCACCTGATGTCCATTTTCAAGTTCTACCTGAAACATTGCATTTGGCAGCTTTTCAACTACAGTTCCTTCAATTTCAATTACGTCAGCTTTTGACATGTCTCATTCCTCCTGTTATCTTCTTCCTTTTTCCATTCTTTCAGTATCCGTCTTATTCCTGCATCATCCTTCGCAGTCACATCATATTTTCTGCAGATGATCTGCACATGCTTTTTCTTTTTCTTTTTCAGACGATCCAGTGTTCTGATCTTTCCGTCTGATAAATATACATATGATTCATCCGTATTAATAATTACATAAACTGTACCTGAATCATGACCTGCTTTTGACTTTGCAAGCATTCCTGTCTCATACGTCATATCCATATCCTCTTATACATACTACATATCCTGGGTCAAAGTCAGAAGTTTCGGTTCATCTTCCGTTATCAGTACTGTATTTTCATAATGCGCAGACAGGGAGCTGTCCCTGGTTACCACTGTCCAGTCATCATCCAGCCATTTCACTTCCCATGAACCAATGTTAATCATCGGTTCTATTGCTAATGTCATTCCAGCCTTCAGCTTCGGACCTTTTCTGTTCATTTCATAATTCGGTATCTCCGGTGCTTCATGCAATGCTGTCCCGATTCCATGTCCACAGAGATCCTTGACTACTCCATATCCCCGTCCCTCGGCATATCTGCCGATTGCAGATGATATATCAAATAAATGATTGCCTTCTCTGGCATATTTTATTCCTTCAAAGAAGCTTTCTCTTGTCACATCTATCAGCTGCTGCGCTTCTTTACTGATCTCTCCGATGCCATATGTACGCGCCGCATCCGAATGATATCCTTTATATATGACTCCGGCATCAAGACTGACAATGTCTCCTTCCTGGAGGATACGATGTCGATCCGGAATGCCATGGACTACTTCCTGATTCACCGACACACAAATGGAAGCCGGATAACCATTGTAATTCAAAAAGGAAGGAATGCAGTCATAGCTTCGTATCACTTCCTCTCCAAGACGGTCAATATCATGAGTACTCATTCCAGGACGAAGCGCTTTCGCCATTTCATGATGTACAATTTCAAGTATTCGCCCAGCCTCTGTCATTAACTCAATTTCCCGTGTCGATTTGATAGTGATTGCCATTGCTACGCTCCTAATATCTCAACAATTGCACCGAACACATCTTCAATGTCAACTGTTCCATCTACAGTCTTTAAGATTCCGGCATTCGTGTAATAGTCGATCAACGGCTGTGTTTGCTCATGATACACATTCAGACGCTTCTGTACCGTCTCCGGTTTATCGTCATCCCGAAGGATCAGCTCTTTTCCACAGGTATCACAGATTCCCTCTACTTTGGTCGGCGCATACTCCAGATGATATGTAGCTCCGCATCCTACACAGGCGCGGCGCCCACCCATACGGCGAACAATATTCTCATCCGGAACATCTACGTCAATTGCATAATCCATCTTTTCTCCCAAAGCTTCCAGTGCCTTATCCAGCGCCTCTGCCTGCGGAATTGTTCTTGGAAATCCATCCAGAACATATCCACTTTTACAGTCATCCTGTTTTACACGATCAACTACAAGATCTACAACCAGTTCATCCGGTACCAACAGCCCCTGATCCATATAGGTCTTAGCCTTTTTCCCAAGCTCTGTACCGTTTTTAATGTTAGCTCTGAAGATATCACCTGTAGAAATATGCGGGATGCTGTATTTTGCGGCAATTTTCTTTGCCTGAGTTCCCTTGCCCGCTCCCGGAGCTCCTAACATAATTATTTTCATATCTTCGTTCCTCCTTTATAGCATTTTAACCCGCGAAAATAATCCCGCGAGTCAAAATAATTAGCTATTTAAAAATCCCTTGTATTGTCGCACAAGTGTCATTGATTCAAGCTGCTTGATTGTTTCAAGTACAACACTGACGATAATAATCAGAGATGTTCCTCCAAATGATACACTTGCACCAAGTGCTCCGTTAAAGAAGATTGGAATCACCTGTATCACGATCAGTCCACAAGCACCTATAAAGATGATATAATTCAATATCTTGTTTAAGTATTCAACTGTTGGTCTTCCCGGACGGATACCAGGAATGAATCCGCCGCTCTTCTTCATATTATTCGCAATCTCTAATGGATTGAAAGTAATTGAAGTATAGAAGTACGCAAAAAATACAGTAAGAATAATGTATACAATTAATCCCCATGAATACCTAATCTGTTCAGGATTACACCAATTTCCCTGATTCATACCACGAAGAATCTCACTTCCGATTCCAGACCCGTTGCCTTTTCCGAGAAAAGAAGCAATTACGATCGGGAACTGCATCAAAGATGAAGAAAAGATGATCGGGATTACACCTGCTGTATTCACCTTCAACGGAATATTAGAAGATTGCCCGCCATAGGTCTTTCTTCCAACTACTTTCTGTGAATACTGTACTGCAATTCTTCTCTCTCCATCCTGGAGAATCACTGTGAATACCACCAGAAGAATAATAATTGCAATAATCACAACAACTGCAAGAGCAGCTGACGCAATCGGCTTACCTTTTACAAACTGATCAAACAATGATGTCATATCGTTAGGAATACGTGAAATAATGTTGATTACCAATACAATAGAAATACCGTTTCCAACACCCTTTTCCGTAATTCTCTCACCAATCCACATCAGCAATGCTGAACCGGCTGTAAGAGTAAGTACTACAATCACGGCATTCACAAAGTTAAACTCCACAAGAAGGCCCTGACGTCCAAACCCAACAGCCATTGCTGTGGATTCGATCAATGCAAGTCCTACGGTAAGATAACGAGTGATAGCCGCAATCTTTTTTCTTCCGGACTCTCCATCCTTATGCATCTCCTCAAGCTTTGGAATTGCAATCGTGAGAAGCTGCATAATAATTGAAGAAGTAATGTATGGCGTAATACTCAATGCAAAAACAGACATCTGTTCAAAGGAACCGCCGGTGAAAGCGTTAAATAAGTTAAACGCCTCACCGGTATTCTGTTCAAAAAATTCTTTGATATAAGTGCCGTTCACACCTGGAGTCGGCAGCTGAGAGCCAATACGTATAACAACTAACATCAAAAACGTATATCCGATTTTTTTGCGAATATCTTTAATTTGAAATGCCTTTCGGAATGTTTCTAACATTAGATCACCTCTGCTTTTCCACCTAACGCCTCAATCTTAGCTACAGCACCTGCACTGAATGCGTTTGCCTGAACTGTAAGCTTCTTTGTAAGTTCTCCATTGCCAAGGATCTTAACACCATCTCTTGGGTTCTTTACGATTCCCTGCTCGATCAGTGTCTCTACAGAAACAACTGCATCGTTCTCAAATACTTCAAGTGCACCTACATTGATACCGATGATTGTCTTAGAGTTTCTGTTCGTGAATCCTCTCTTTGGAATTCTTCTATATAATGGCATCTGACCACCTTCGAAACCTGGTCTTGTTGCACCAGAACGAGCTTTCTGACCCTTATGTCCTTTACCAGCTGTCTTGCCATTTCCAGAACCGTGTCCACGTCCTCTTCTGAAATTATCACTCTGTTTTGCTCCATCAGCAGGTCTTAAGTTTGATAAATCCATTGTGACACCTCCTTATCTGATTAATTATACTATACTTCTTCTACTTTTACCAGGTGAGAAACCTGTTTTACCATACCTCTTGTTGCTGCATTATCCGGAAGGACAACTGTCTTTCCTGTCTTTCTAAGTCCTAATGCTTCAACAGTCTTCTTGTGCTTCGGCACAGCTCCAATTGTAGATTTTACTAATGTAACTTTTAAATCTGCCATCTTATTCTACCTCCTTAGCCTAAGATCTCTTCCACAGATTTACCGCGAAGCTTAGCTACCTCTTCCGGAGTCTTAATCTGGCGTAATCCGTCGATTGTTGCAAGAACTACGTTCTGCTTATTGTTGGAGCCAAGAGACTTTGTACGAATGTTCTTGATTCCTGCCATCTCGATTACGGCACGCGCCGGACCACCGGCGATCACTCCAGTACCTTCAGGAGCTTTCTTCAATAATACGGAAGCGCCTCCGAATTTACCGATAAAATCGTGTGTAACACTCTCATTTTCATCTAATGCTACGGAAATAAGATTCTTAGCTGCATCTTCTTTTCCTTTGCGGATTGCTTCTGGGATTTCAGTAGCTTTTCCTAAGCCTGCACCAACATGACCATTTCCATCACCAACAACAACTAAAGCTGTGAATCTCATATTACGGCCACCCTTAACAACTTTGGTTACACGCTTAATTGACACTACTTTTTCTGTTAATTCTAATTGACTAGCATCAATACGTTCCTGTTTCATGTGTGCTCCTCCTTCTAGAAATTCAACCCAGCTTCTCTAGCTGCGTCTGCCAATGCCTGAACTTTACCCTGGTAAATAAATCCGCCTCTGTCAAAGACAACGTCTTTAATACCTTTTTCCAATGCCTTCTCAGCAATTACTTTTCCAAGATAAGCTGCTGCTTCAACATTGTTTGTTTTCTCTAAGTTTGCTTTCACATCTTTCTGAAGAGTGGATGCGGAAACCAGAGTATTATGAGCTGTATCATCAATGATCTGAGCATACATATGATTGTTACTTCTAAATACCGCTAAACGTGGGCACTCAGCAGTACCGCTTAAACGGTTACGTAATTTTCTGTGTTTATTAACACGTACTTCATTTCTTGATTTTTTGCTAACCATTTTTACACTCTCCTTTCTTATTTCTTACCTGTCTTACCAACTTTACGTCTGATTACTTCATCAGCATACTTGATACCTTTGCCCTTGTATGGCTCCGGTCTTCTCTTGTCTCTGATTTCAGCTGCGTACTGGCCAACTTTTTCTTTGCTGATACCCTTAACAATAATCTTGTTCTGGCCTTCAACAACAGTCTCAACACCTTCCGGATCAATCATCTCTACCGGATGAGAATATCCAAGACTCAGTGTTAATTTATTTCCTGCTTTTGCTGCTCTGTAACCAACACCGTTTACTTCCAGAACCTTCTGGTATCCTTCTGTTACACCAATAACCATGTTATTGATCAGTGTTCTTGTAAGACCATGTAAAGATTTCATCTTCTTTAAATCATTTGGTCTTGTTACAACAACTTCTGCGTCTTCTACCTTGATTTCCATTTCTACAGGAAGTTCTCTTGAAAGAGTTCCCTTTGGACCTTTTACAGTCACTTTATTATTCTCAGCGATTTCAACAGTTACGCCTGCCGGAATTGCAATTGGATGTCTACCGATACGTGACATTTTCATTTCCTCCTTAACTTAGATTCTCGGAGAAGCAGCTGTGGCTTCTCTGTTTTCAGTTTCTTTCGCACCTTCTTACGCATCTAAGGAAGTTCTTTTCGCCAGGTTCGCGAATACCTCACCAGGCTCAAAGAACGACCTCGCACTAAGCTTAAGCTTCACCTTATGGCTCGCTTTCGCTAAGTTGCTTTCGGTCTACCATACATAGCAGAGAACTTCTCCGCCGATGCCAAGTTTTCTTGCCTCTTTGTCAGTAATTACACCTTTGTTTGTAGACAGGATTGCTGTTCCAAGTCCACCAAATACCTTCGGTACATTTTCGCTGGAAGCGTATACACGAAGACCCGGTTTAGAAATTCTCTTAAGACCTGTAATTACTTTTTCGTTCTTATCAGAACCATATTTTAATGTGATGTGAATTGTCTTGAACACACCATCTTCTACGATGTCATATTTCTCAATGTAACCTTCATCCAGTAAGATATTAGCGATAGCAAGCTTCATCTTGGATGCCGGAACATCTACAGTATCATGTTTAGCAGTATTTGCATTACGGATTCTTGTAAGCATATCTGCAATTGGATCGCTCATTGTCATTGTTCTTACCTCCTACCAACTTGCTTTCTTAACGCCTGGGATCTGTCCTTTGTATGCCAATTCGCGGAAGCAAACACGGCAGATACCATATTTTCTCAAATATGCATGTGGACGTCCACAGATTCTGCAACGATTGTATTCTCTTGTAGAGAATTTCTGCTTGCGCTGCTGTTTTACTTTCATTGCTGTCTTAGCCATAATTTACCTCCTTATTTTGTAAATGGCATATTGAACTGAGTGAGCAGTTCGCGTGCCTCTTCATCTGTTTTAGCAGTCGTAACGAAGATGATATCCATACCTCTTACTTTATCTACTTTATCGTATTCGATTTCAGGGAAGATCAGCTGCTCTTTGATTCCAAGTGCATAGTTTCCTCTTCCGTCAAATGCATTTGGATTAACTCCTCTAAAGTCACGTACACGAGGAAGTGCAAGGTTGATCAGACGATCAACGAATTCATACATCTTTTCTCCTCTTAAAGTAACCTTACATCCGATTGCCATTCCCTCTCTGATCTTGAAGTTAGCAACAGATTTTTTAGCTTTACATACAACAGCTTTCTGACCTGTAATCTTTTCCATATCAGCGATAGCTGCATCTAAAAGTTTTGCATTATCTTTAGCCTCACCAACACCCATGTTGATAACAACCTTATCGAGTTTTGGCACTTCCATAATATTCTTATAACCGAACTTTTTGATCATTGCATCAACGATCTCGTTCTGGTACTGTTCTTTCAGTCTACTCAAAGCGTACACCCTCCTTCCTCAATTAATCAATCACTTCGCCTGTTGATTTTGCGTAACGTACTTTCTTGTCTCCATCCATCTTGATGCCCACTCTTGTTGCCTGTCCCTTATGAACATACATTACATTAGAGCTGTCGATTGGTCCTTCCTGGTGAATGATACCGCCTTCCGGATGAGAAGCACTTGGTTTTGTGTGTTTTGTCAGCATATTAACGCCTTCAACAACAACCTTGCCGTCTTTCTGATTTACAGCAATTACCTTGCCCTCTTTGTCTTTATCTTTACCAGCGATAACCTTTACAGTGTCGCCTTTTTTAATCTTTAACATTGACATCTTGCACGCACCTCCTTAAAGTACTTCCGGAGCCAGAGAAACAATTCTCATGAACTGTTTGTCACGAAGCTCTCTCGCTACTGGCCCGAAGATACGGGTTCCTCTTGGTGTCTTATCATCTTTTATAATTACAGCAGCATTTTCGTCGAAACGGATATAAGAACCATCTTTACGACGAGTACTGTTTACAGTACGAACAACTACAGCTTTTACTACATCGCCTTTTTTAACAACGCCGCCTGGTGTTGCATCTTTAACAGTCGCAATGATTACATCTCCGATACTTGCGTATCTTCTTGTTGAACCACCCATAACACGAATACACAGTAACTCTTTTGCACCTGTGTTGTCTGCTACTTTAAGTCTGCTTTCTTGCTGTATCATGCAGGTTTCCCTCCTTATACTATTTCACTTTTTCCATAACTTCAACAAGTCTCCATCTCTTATCTTTAGAGAGTGGTCTTGTTTCCATAACTTTTACCTTGTCACCGATGTTGCACTCATTGTTCTCATCATGTGCTTTTAATTTGTATGTTCTCTTTACAATCTTGTTGTAAAGTGGATGTTTTACATGATCTTCTACTGCAACAACTATGGTTTTATCCATTTTATTGCTGACAACCTTACCAACACGGGTTTTTCTAAGATTTCTTTCCACAGTCTATACTCCTTTCGAATATTGAAGCTCTTTTCGTTCTGCTCATAGAACGGCCTGCGCTTGAAATTCGTGAATCATCACGTCAATGACTACTGGCCTGCCTTTTCAGTAATTACTGTCTGAATTCTGGCAATGTTTCTTCTTACTTCTTTGATTCTGCTTGTATTGTCTAACTGATTTGTTGCGTTCTGGAATCTTAAGTTGAAAAGTTCCTTTTTAGCAGCTACTAATTCTTCATTCAGCTCTGCAGCTGATTTTGTTTTTAAATCTTCTACAAATGCATTAATTTTCACTGTTATCACCGCCTTCTAAGTCTGCGCGAGAAACTATTTTACATTTACATGGCAGCTTGTGAGTTGCCAGACGAAGTGCTTCTTTTGCAACTTCTTCAGATACGCCTGCGATTTCAAACATAACGCGGCCTGGCTTAACAACTGCTACCCAGTATTCTAAGGTTCCTTTACCAGAACCCATACGTGTCTCAGCTGGTTTCGTAGTTACAGGTTTATCCGGGAATATCTTGATCCACACTTTACCACCACGCTTGATATAACGAGTCATAGCAACACGGGCAGCCTCGATCTGGTTGGAACGGATCCAGCATGGTTCCATTGCAACGATACCATATTCACCATTTGTAATCTGGTTTCCGCGAAGAGCCTTACCCTTCATGGAACCACGGAATTGTTTACGACGTTTTACTCTTTTTGGCATTAACATGATTATCTATCTCCTTCCTTTGCTGCTCTTTCCGGAAGTACTTCGCCTTTGTAAATCCATACTTTAACACCAACTTTTCCATAAGTTGTGTCTGCTTCAGCGAATCCGTAGTCAATGTCTGCTCGCAGTGTCTGAAGAGGAATTGTTCCCTCGCTGTAGAACTCTGTACGAGCCATATCAGCTCCTCCAAGACGTCCTGATACAGATGTCTTAACACCAAGTGCTCCGGACTTCATTGTTCTGGACATGCAGGACTTCATTGCACGTCTGAAAGAAATACGGTTCTCAAGCTGTAACGCGATGTTCTCAGCTACTAACTGAGCGTCTTTATCCGGTCTCTTGATTTCTTTGATGTCTACGATTAACTTCTTGTCAGTAAACTGTGTCAATTCACCTTTTACTTTCTCGATCTCTGCTCCACCCTTACCGATTACTACTCCAGGTTTTGCTGTATATACGATGATCTTTACGCGGTCAGATGCTCTTTCGATCTCAATCTTAGAAACACCGGCGTTGTATAATCTTTTCTTAAGATACGTTCTGATTTCATGGTCTTCAACTAAGTAGTCTGCGAAATCTTTCTCTGCATACCATCTAGAGTCCCAGTCTTTGATGACACCTACTCTCAAGCCATGAGGATTAACTTTCTGTCCCATGTTTGCCCTCCTTATCTTTCATCAAGCACAAGTGTAATGTGGCTCATTCTCTTCTCGATTCTGTAAGCTCTTCCCTGTGCTCTAGGTCTGATTCTCTTCATTGTTGGTCCTTTGTTTGCATAAGCCTCTGCAATATACAGATTCTCAGCATTCATGCCGTTGTTATTCTCAGCATTTGCAATTGCAGACTCTAATAATTTCTTTATTAAACTAGAAGCATATCTTGGATTGTAAGTTAAAATACCAAGTGCTGTTGTTACATCCTTACCTCTGATGGCATCTAATACGAAACATGCTTTCTGAACAGAAACTCTTGCGTAAGATAACTTAGCAGAAGGTCTTGTATCTTTGTTAGCATTTCTTTCTCTCTTAATTTGGGATCTATGTCCTTTAGCCATGGATGAACCCTCCTTTCAAAATCTAATTATCTAACTCTTGATTTCTTTTCGTCTTTTCCGTGTCCTCTGTATGTTCTGGTTGCAACAAACTCGCCGAGCTTGTGTCCAACCATATCTTCTGTTACATATACAGGTACATGCTTTCTTCCGTCATGAACGGCGATTGTATGTCCGATCATGCTTGGGAAGATTGTAGAACGGCGTGACCATGTCTTGATAACAGACTTGTCACCGGATGCGTTCATTGCATCAACCTTCTTAAGCAGGCTTGCGTCTGCGAATGGTCCTTTTTTAATAGAACGTGCCATAGGTTCTAACCTCCTTATGAAAACTATTTAATCGCTTTACCATCTCTTCTTCTTACAATCATCTTGTTAGAAGCTTTGTTTTTCTTTCTTGTCTTAAGACCAAGTGCTGGTTTGCCCCAAGGTGTACACGGACCCGGACGACCGATCCCCGTCTTACCTTCACCACCACCGTGCGGATGGTCATTCGGGTTCATAACAGAACCACGAACTGTTGGTCTGATTCCCATATGACGTTTACGTCCTGCTTTACCTATGTTGATCAGGTTATGATCACCATTTCCTACTACTCCGACAGAAGCTCTGCACTCGATCGGTACCATTCTCATCTCGCCTGACGGAAGTCTCAGTGTTGCATACTTTCCTTCCTTAGCCATCAGCTGAGCACTGTTACCAGCAGAACGAACAAGCTGTCCGCCTTTTCCCGGATGAAGCTCGATGTTGTGAATCTGTGTACCTACCGGAATCTGAGATAACGGGAGGCAGTTACCGATCTTAACTTCGGCTTCCGGTCCGTTCATAACTGTCATTCCATCCTTTAATCCTTCCGGTGCAAGGATGTATGCTTTCTCACCATCTTCGTAGCAGATCAGAGCAATGTTAGCTGTTCTGTTCGGATCATACTCAATACCGATTACTGTTGCATGAACATTGTCTTTTCTTCTCTTGAAGTCGATAATTCTATATTTCTTCTTAGCTCCGCCTCCGCGGTGTCTAACTGTGATTTTTCCTTGATTATTACGTCCTGCCTGTCTGCTCTTTGGAGCTAACAAAGACTTCTCTGGTGTTGACTTTGTGATTTCTGAAAAATCAGAACCAGTCATCTGTCTTCTGGAAGGCGTATATGGGCGGTATGTTTTAATTCCCATGATTGCTTCTCCTTTCAATCCTGTTTATTGTCACGGTTTCTATCCGTATGCTTTGAAATCTTATAATCCTTCGAAGATTTCGATATCTGCGCTGTCTGCTGTTAACTGAACAATTGCTTTCTTGGTCTTTGCTGTTTTTCCAAACTGCATGGTTCCACGAACTCTTCTCTTCTTTCCTTCACAGTTCATGGTGTTCACTTTTTCTACTTTTGTTCCGTTGAACATCTTTTCAACAGCTTCTTTAATCTGAGACTTTGTTGCCTGTGGGTGAACAAGGAATGTGTATTTCTTTTCTCCCATAAGTTCCATTGTCTTCTCTGTTACTACTGGTTTAAGGATTACATCATAATACTGAACGTTTGCCATTATGCGTACACCTCCTCGATATTAGCAACAACAGCTTTCGTTACGATTACTGTGTTGTATTTTAAGATATCGTACACATTGATCGTATTAGTCTTAGCTGTCTTAACGCCTTCGATGTTCTTTGCAGAAAGTGCTGCATTTGTATTGTCATCTTCTAATACTACTAATGCTTTGGATACATCTAAATTCTTAAGAATGTTTGCAAAGTTCTTTGTCTTGATCTCATCGAACTTGATCTCATCAATTACGATCAATTTCTTTTCTTCTACCTTTGCGCTGAGTGCAGACTTAAGAGCTGCTCTCTTTTCTTTCTTATTCATCTTGAATGAATAATCTCTCGGTACCGGAGCAAATACAACTCCGCCGCCTGTCCACTGTGGAGCTCTTGTTGAACCCTGTCTTGCATGACCTGTTCCCTTCTGTCTCCATGGTTTTCTTCCACCGCCGGATACTTCAGAACGAGTTTTTGCTTTCTGTGTTCCCTGACGGTTATTTGCAAGCTGGTTTACGACTGCCATGTGTACCAGATGTTCATTTACCTCAACACCGAATACCGCATCGTTCAGATCGATTGTACCAACTTCTTTGCCTTCGATATTATAAACAGATACGTTAGCCATCTTAAGTGTCCTCCTTCCTTCGCCAAATCCTAGTTAGCTTTTACTGCTTCTTTAATAGTTACTAAAGATTTCTTTGGTCCCGGTACTGAACCTTTTACTAAGAGCAGGTTGTTCTCAGCATCCACACGCACTACTTCCAGGTTCTGGATTGTGATCTTCTTACTTCCCATGTGTCCCGGCATGTGTTTTCCCTTGAACACCTTACTTGGATCAGAACAAGCACCATTGGAACCAGCATGACGATGGTATTTAGAACCATGAGTCATAGGTCCTCTGTGCTGATTGTGACGTTTGATTGCGCCCTGGAATCCTTTTCCTTTAGAGATTGCAGTTGCATCAACCTTATCACCAGCTGCGAAAGAATCAACTTTGATTTCCTGTCCGAGTGTATACTCGCCGGCATTCTCAAACTTAAACTCTCTTACATATCTCTTACCTGTAACACCAGCTTTTGCAAAATGTCCCTGCTCTGCCTTTGTTACACCGTGGCGGTGAACGATTTCTTTCTTACCGCTCTTATCTTTGTTAACAATCTTGTCTTTCTTGTCAACGAATCCAACCTGTACTGCCTCATATCCATCGTTCTCAACTGTCTTGATCTGTGTTACTACACACGGACCAGCCTGAAGAACTGTTACCGGAGTCAGAGTTCCGTCTTCGCTGAAGATCTGAGTCATTCCGACTTTTGTTGCTAAAATAGCTTTCTTCATTATGATTACCTCCTGTGATTTACAGCGGAACGTCACCTGGACGTTCATCCTAAATGATAGGAATTACTGTGTTTTTACTTGTTTTTCATCTTGATATCAATAAACACACCTGCTGGCATCTCCAGTCTGGACAGTGCATCAACTGTCTTCTGTGTCGGTGCAATGATATCGATCAGTCTCTTATGAGTTCTCTGCTCAAACTGCTCTCTGGAATATTTGTATTTGTGAACCGCTCTTAAGATTGTTACTACTTCCTTCTTAGTCGGAAGTGGAACCGGTCCGCTCACCTGTGATCCGTTCTTTTTTACAGTTTCGATGATTTTCTTAGCGGATGCATCTACTAACTGATGATCATACGCTTTCAAAGTGATTCTCATTACTTGACTTGCCATAAAAAAAGTCGCCTCCTTTTCGTACTATTAACTTCAGTACGACAAGCGGTGACTGTACACTCTCCCGTGTGTGTCGTGAGAAACTCACACGTTGTTACCACATCTCAGTGGCCGTTATAGTAGTTTCGTACAGTGACTTGTCGCCAGTTTCCTAACTTGACATTCGCTCCACGGAAAACCTGCCATCTTCAGGCAGCAACCTCGCGCTTCATTGCTATCATGTCACAGCTTTTTAAGTATATCTTATCTTTTTAAATATTTCAACCCTTTTTCAAGGAATATTGTTCTTTTTTTAATACAATTCCATTTTACCAAAGAGAATGAATGCTGCTAAACCTGCAGCATTCCACCATTATTTATCAAACATAGGATCAACAGCACCATATTCTATTTCCGGATGTTTCTCCAGCATCCATTGTTTGAAGCTTTCCGAATCCCCCTTAATAAAACTTGACTTGTCGAGCATTACACCTTCTCTGAACTCATCTGTAGCAAGTCGGAAATATGTCTTCGCTTCTTCAAATCGAATAATATCGCTCCACTCTACGTTATTATTGAATTTACCATTTATATATAAGTAGATTTTTTCTTTTTGCACAGACACTTTACAGGTCCAATCTTTCCCTCCATAATACTGCGCTTTGGTAACTCGAAACATCTTGTCAGCTCTCATCCACTGAAAAAACACGCCTCTATACACAGCCACAAATGTCAGGAAGGCACCAACCGACTGCCATCTGGCAGAAGCTCCTGCCGATTTAAAATAAATCCATCCAAAAATTCCTGCAGCGAACAGGAAGAGATATACATAAAATGTAGGTTTCACTTTCCAAAATTTCGGAGTCGTCCACGAATCAAACCGCTTTCTATCCATTACATATTCATTTATGAACATAATACCGTCTTCACTTTCTGTTTTAATTTTCTGTCATATCGATGACAACTTCTTATATTATATTAAATGGCTGCCCCTTTTTTAAGGACAGCCATATCGGGAATTTGAATTTTAAAAATATGTATCTATGCTACACCGGCTTTTTTGTCTTTGTTAGCTGCGTTGATCAATGTGAATGATGTCCAGAGAAGAACCACACAGATCATGTTAATCAGCCAGAACATTGGTAATGATGTAACGAATTTCCATGCAATAAATACACCAATACATCCACCAATTGCATTACCAAGTGTATGTGGAACGTCATATCTTTTTGTCTTAATAAACTCGATAGAACATGCCGGCATCAATACTGCACAAGATCCCATGAATACAGGGAAGCAAGCTCCTGCATCTACACCAAGTAACAGACATGTAGCCATACATGGTGCATAAAGACCAAATCCGATATCCATCAAAGCGCCCCAGAGAATATTTAGTCCTGCCGCAACAATCAGTTTCCATCCAGTTAGACCAGTAGCTGTTCCTACTGTACCAAAAGGTCCGACTCCTGTATTCTTGCAAAGCATAACAACTGCAAGCAAGATCATACATACACCCATCGCGTATCTAATTTTATTACGTGGCCATTTTGTTACGATTGTAGCAAATCCAAATGATCCAATCGCTGCACAAGCATACATGATCCAAAGGAATACAGGATCACATTCTACAGACGCTGTAAAAATAAATGCCTCAAAAATAACTGGGAATGTATCACCAACATTCAACGTTCCCGGAATGTTAATGTCATCCATCTGATTAAAAAGTTTGTACATGAATGTAGATGGTGCATAAGATCCACATCCAAGTGTGTCAAGGAAGTTTGCAATAATACCAACCGTAAAACCTGCTGCCCAGGCTTTACCGGATGCATTTTTAACCTCATCCATACGGTTCTTTACGATATCACCTACAAGACCAATTCCAGTTCCTGCTACCAAGACGCCAAATAAAATTTGAAGTGCTAATAACATAATTTACCTCCTAGATTAACTATAATTGTCTTACTATAAAGATATCCCCGATATATCTTTACCATGACA